>JAPOLP010000271.1 GCA_029977045.1 Planctomycetota bacterium | reverse complement strand
CGGCGGTATCGGCGGCGGCCCGTCCCGCATGATGAATACGGACTCCGGCACAGGCCGGTTCGGCCAGGCAATCAGCGGCTTCTCGGGAATGGCTCAAGTCAACCCGCAGATGGGCTTCGGCGGTATCGGTGGTGGCGGCTTCGGCGGCGGTGGCGGCGGCTTCGGCGGCGGTGGCCAGCAAGGCGGACAGCAGGGCCAGCAAGGTGGTGGTCTGGCTGGAATCACCGCGACCGTACAGCAGCCGGTCATCGCGACGATCTTCGTGTCGACGTCAGTCAGTGTACCCGACGGCGGAACCGTTCTGCTGGGCGGCATGAAGCGGCTGAAAGAAGGCCGCAACATGGCTGGCGTGCCGATCCTCAACAAGATTCCGTACATCAGCCGACTGTTTAAGAACTCCGGTGTCGGTCGCGAAACGGAAAGCCTGATGCTGATGGTCACGCCTCGAATCGTGATTCACGAGGAAGAGGAAGAACTGCTCGGCATCGAAGTTGACTGACAGAGCTGGAAACAGCTCGCCCGAAACACTTGATTCGGGGTGCCAGGCCGTCGCGGACAGCGGGAGTTCGCGGCGGCCTTGGCTTTTGCGCCGTGTGAACTGAAAGCCGTGTGAACTGAAAGCGGTGTGAACTGAAAGCGGTGTGAACTGAAAACGAAAACAGCCCGGATAAACAACGAGGCCCGGCCAGTCCAGGCTTCCCCCTCGTGGACAACCTGAGCCGAAACCGGGCCTCAAACTGAAACGCACGCGGTGTGATTCGCAGAGCTTCTCTGGTCAGCGCGAGCGACGCTTCACGGAAACTCAGTCCGCGAACTCAATCGCCTCGTCGCTCACGGCGAACGACCGCCGGCCTATGGCCGAACAAATTCGTGCTCTTCGTCGCGGACCGTCAGGACCGGACACGGCGCCTTGCGGACGACCTTTTCGGCGACGCTGCCCAGCAGCATGTGCGCGATGGCTCCGCGACCGTGTGTGCCGATGACGATCAGACCGATGTCATTTTCCTTCGCATAGCGAACGATCTCGACGAACGGATGGCCTGGCACAACCTTGCGCTGCACAGCAAGTCCTTCGCCAGGCACAGCAAGCTCTTCAAGCTGCTTGACTGCCGCAGCTTCGATTTCCGCTTCCGTTTCCGGCGGGAAGTAGGCTCCCTCGCCGTACATGACCGGAGTCGCTTCGATCGCGTGGACCAGATGCAGCTCGGCACCGAACTTCGATGCCAGTTCGGCTCCGTACCGAAGGGCCTTTTCGCTGTGGTCGCTGAAGTCGGTCGGAACAAGAATCTTCTTCAGAGTAATCATGGTCGCACCTCCTGAACCTGAGGGATTCGAAGCTCGTTGCGAGCATCCAGTTCGACAGTCTGAACTCGCAACGCTCGTGCCACAATGGTCGAGAAGCAACTAAGATTAAGCCGATCGATCACTGACAGACGGTCGTTTCCGCACGCTGGAGCACAGAATGCGGACGACGTCCCGCCGAACAATCGTCGCCAGGCGTGCGCTCTCGCCCGCCGCCAATGTTGATCGTGCCCCGGAAGCGCGCTTTCACTAGCATCTGAGCCAGGCCCGCACACTTTCAGTCGTAGTTATTGCTTGACGGATTTTATGGAACGACCAACCAGGGCACGATCGCGCCGGCTGCCAGAGATCATTCATCGCTGATAAGACTGAGGCTCGGACCCTCGCTCTGCCGGAGTGACATTCCGGCACTTCATTTGCTTTTCCAGTTTGCCACGTTGGATTCAGATTTCCCTCAAACCAGCAGGAGTCAGCCATGAGTCGAACCAGAATGATCGTCGTCGCCGTCGTGACCGCAGGTCTGGCTGCAGCCGTCTTCTGGATGCCGGCTGCCGTTCAGCACGATGATGCTCAAGCATCTGCTCAGAACGCCCAGGCCGCTCAGGCAGCACCGAAGAAGGCGTCACCGCATAAAGAATTCATGCGGGAGAAGCTCGCCGCCTCGAACCAGGTCCTCGAAGGTCTGCTGACAGAAGATTACAAGCTGATCGAAAAGGGCGGTAGCAAGTTTCGCGAGATGAGCGATGCGGCCAAGTGGCGCGTCTCGACCGACATGATGTACCGCAGCCACAGCGAGGATTTTCAGCGCAACGTCGACAAGCTGATCGAAACCGCCGAGAAGGCAGAGTCGATCGACCGCGTCGCGCTGGCCTGGTTCGACACGACGCTCAGCTGCATCGACTGCCACCGCTGGGTGCGCACTGTTCTGATCGCTGACTCGAAGGCTCCGCTGGGACTGCCTGTCGCCACAGCTTCTGAAAGCGGCAAATAAGCGTGAGCCTTTCTCAATCAAGCTTCAACGACCCGTTGAGCACTGCATCTATGACGGACATCGAAAGGAAGATGCCATGAAAGTCCTGGTCCACGACAACGTTAAGTCAGATCACCATTCCCGGACCGAATATGTGACCGAGCTGGTCGAAGAACAGTTGGGCCGATTTGATTCGACGATCCATCAGGTGGAACTGTCGCTGAGCAACGAAGGCCACAACAGCGCGGCGGTCACTCACTGTCATGTCTCGGCAAACCTTGGCTCGCTGGGCACGGTCGCGGCTGACGAACGCAACGCCGACGAACATGCGGCAATCAGCGGAGCTCTCGGTCGGCTGTCTCGCGGGATCACGAAACGCGTCGAAAAACGTCAGACGCTGGATCACCAGACAGACACAGCAGCCGAAACCGTCTGACGATCGGCCTGCTGGCCGAGCCTGATCGAACTCGGCAGCCAGAACGAAACGATGCTCCCGCCGGAGACCTGATCTTCGGTGGGAGTTTTCGCGCGCGAGCGGTTCGCAAGGCGTTGATGTCGCTTCGTGAAATCGTTCAAACCAGGCGAGGCAACGGTCAATCGCCAATTGCTTTTTCCGGCAGTACTTCCCGAATCTGGAACCCACTGACGTAAGCATCTGCTGCCGTGCCGGTCGATGGCGGGCAGCCGATTGATTTGCGATGCTTTTGCCGCTGGCCTGCGGAATCACCTTTCAACAGACGCGACGTTTCGGACGCTGTTCCGTGCGTCCAGTCGCGTGCCAGTTCAACTTCACATTTCCGTGCCGACACATCTCACTTCTGGATAGACCATTCCATGAACGATCGGGAAATGGCCGACGCACCATCGTCGCCGCCGACCGCCGGTCAACCGGCAATCGAGCTGAGCGGTGTCGCGCATTCCTTTCGCGGCTTTAAGGCCCTTGTCGACGTGACGTTTCAGGTCCCGCTGCAGTCGCTGCACGGATTTGTCGGGCCGAACGGTGCTGGCAAGACAACCGTGCTGAAGCTGATCTGTACGCTCCTCAAGCCGCAGACTGGAACCCTGAAGGTCTTCGGTCTCGACGTGCGAAAAGAGCTGAACGAAGTTCGGCGCCGGCTGGGGTTCATGCCGGACCACTTCTCGATGTACCGGCAGATGACCGTGTACGAGTATCTGGACTTCTTCGCGGCGGCGTATGGCCTGTCGCTCGATCAGCGGACGCGCGTCATTGAGGACACGCTCGAACTGACTGATATGGGAGCCCGACGCGGCGACCTGATCAACGGGCTTTCTCGCGGGATGCAGCAGCGTGTCGGGCTGGCGCGAGTGCTCGTCAACGACCCAGATCTGCTGCTGCTTGACGAACCGGCTTCGGGACTGGACCCGCGTGCCCGCATCGAGCTGATGGAAATCCTGCGAGCACTCCGAAGCATGGGGAAGACGATCGTCATCAGTTCTCACATTCTCACGGAACTCGCCGAGCTGTGTGACAGTGTGACGATCATCGACCGCGGGCACGTTAAGTACTGCGGAACGATGGACGGACTGCTCGATCACGAAGCCGACTTTCCGACTTACAGGATTACGCCGAGCGAGCCGCTCAATGGCCAGTTTGATCAGCTCGGTGCGCTGCCCGGCGTCGTGGGCCTTGAACCAGTCGAAGGTTCGCAGGACGTGCGGATCGCGATCGACCCGGCCATGCTCGATTCCAACGGACTGCTGCGAGCCACGATGGACCTCGGCATTACGATCGCGAAGTTCGGCCCGGCACAGCGGCACCTCAATCAGGCGTTCATGGACCTGACGGAAAAGGGAGTTCGCTGATGCTCGGTCGTCAGACGTTTGCTCTCGTTGAACGCTCGCTGCGCGTCGATACGCGGCTCAAACGCACGCATTTCGTGCGACTTGCGTTTGCGGGCCTCATTCTGCTGCTGCTGGCCCAGGTCCAGATCGGCATCAATAACTACAGTTCGCCGGGTCGCGACGTCTTCCGAAACATCTGCTGGCTGAATTTCTTCCTGCTGAATCTGGCAGGGCTCAGTTTCTTCTCGACGGCCATCACGGAAGAAAAAGAAGAGATGACGCTCGGCCTGCTGCGGATGGCCGGGATCGGGCCGCTGGGCGTACTGCTGGGCAAGGTCAGCCCGCGATTGATCAGTGCTGTGCTGCTGCTGTCCGTGCAGCTTCCGTTTACGTTTCTGGCAATCACGCTGGGCGGAGTGAACACGCATCAGATCATGGCGGCCTATGTCGCGCTGCTGACGTTCGCCGTGATGCTCGCCGGACTTGGCTCGTTCATCTCCACAATCTGTGAGCGGTCAAACGTCGCGGTCTCGATCATGACGGGCATCCTCGCTGGTCTGTATGTCGGACCGGTACTGGCTCACAAAGCCGCCGATGGAATGCTCCGCAAGAAGTGGATCCTGGCCGAGACGATGGGCAGCATCGATGCGAAGCTGTCCTACATTGAAGGATCGACGCCCTGGATTTCGCTGTTCTCTGAGCGCGGAATCCTGTCAACGAATTTCAACGGTCCGCTTTTAGGCTATCAGCCGCTTGTGGGCCTGATCACTGGCACGCTGTTCTTCGGACTGGCCTGGGCGATCTTCGATGCCTGCACGCGGAACGAGATACGCGTCGCGCCGGCTCGCGGTCTGATGGCGCTCTTTTCGAAACGGGTGACTGCTGGCGGAAACCGAGTCTGGAACAACGCACTCGCCTGGAAGGATTTCAACTTCCTGACGGGCGGCACGATTGCCGCGTCGATCAAGTTTGTCTCATACATCATTCTGATGGGATCGATGGCTGTGCTGATCGCCCGCGAACTGCGAAGCGACCTGATGGACAGCATCGGCGGGACACTGATTCTTTCGATGCTGACAGCTTTGCTCGTCGAAATCCCGATTTATCTGTCGAGGATTTTCCGCGAGGAACTGCGCTGGCAGACCTGGGCAGATCTCGTCCTGCTACCACATTCAATCGGCTGGCTGGTCCGCAACAAGCTGCTGGGCATCCTGCCGACGTTCATTCCTGCTGCGTTGGTTTTCCTCTTTGGAGCGATCATCTCACCGGGATTTCTGCAGGACACTCTGCGAAAAACGTTTCTCGAAGCTCAAGGGCTGTACCTGCTTTCGCAGTACATTCTGGGCCTGCATCTGATCGTGCTGCTTTCGCTGGGCGTGAAATGGGGAGCCCTGCCGTTTGGCATCGCGCTGGTCGTCGTGCCGAATGTCATCTTCGTCGCCGCCTGCGGGATGCGACCGACGCTCTGGCAGTACGCGATTCCGATCACGGCGGCGGTCGTGATCTGTGGAGTCAGCCAGAAGCTGATCGGCGAGAAACTCCGCAACCTGGCATCGACCTGAACCGCCTGGGCCTCAAATCGCCCTTGTCTGGGAAACTGCGAGCGGTCCTTTATCATCCCGCGAATCCAACAGCTTCCGCTAAGATTCCGGGACGAAAACTGATGTCAGATTCGCTGTCGATTCAGGTCATTGACTGCCGCCAGGCCGACGCTCGCGTGCCGCTGGACAAGCTCCGCGAGAAGCTCTCGCCGCGCGGCGACATCGTTTCGGAAGCCGGGCGGCAGCGGACGATCGAGCTGTTCGGCGAGCCACTCTCGCCGCAGCAGGTGGTCGAGCGAATCTGCGGCGACGTCCAGCAGCGAGGACTCGAAGCCGTCCTCGAATACACGGCGAAGCTCGACCGCAAGGAACTCGACGAAACGTCGATGCGCGTGACCGAGGCGGAGTTTGAAGCCGCTCACGCTGCTGCCGACCCCGAGTATCTCGCAACCGTCCGTCGCATCCGGGATAACGTTCGCGAGTTCCAGGAAGCAATCCTCAGCACGGACGTGTCCGTCGTTCGCGAAACCGGCGATTCGCGTGTCGAGCTGCGGCAGCGGTACCTGCCTCTGGAACGAATCGGCATCTGCGTGCCTGGCGGTGCGGCAGCGTATCCGTCAACACTTCTGATGACCGCCGTGCCAGCTCAAACAGCCGGCGTCAAAGAGATCGCCGTCGTTGCTCCGCCGTCCCCGTTCGGTGGCTACAACAACGATTTGCTGGCGGCCTGTCACGAGCTCGGCGTTCGTGAGGTTTACCGGCTCGGCGGAGCGCAGGCCGTCGCGGCGCTCGCGTACGGAGTTTCGGGGATTCGGCGAGTCGACAAGATCGTCGGGCCCGGCAACCTGTTCGTCGCTCTGGCCAAGAGGCACGTCTTCGGAGAAGTCGATATCGACAGTATCGCCGGCCCCAGTGAAGTCATCGTGCTTGCCGATGAGTCCGCTCGTCCGGAGTTCATCGCCGCCGATCTGATCTCGCAGGCCGAGCACAGTCCCGGGTCCGGCGTTCTAATCACCTGGCACGAACCGCTGATCGCTGCTGTGCAGAGCGAACTCGAACGGCAACTCACACTGCTGCCTCGCGGCGACCTGGCCCGAGAAGCACTCAACGAATACGGCGCTCTGATTCTCGCGCGGTCCGAATCCGAAGCCGTCGAGCTGACGGACCTGATGGCCCCCGAGCATCTGCACATTTCCGCCGATGATCCCCAGCGTCTGCTCGGCATGATTCAGAACGCCGGCGCGATCTTTCTCGGCCATCATACGCCAGTCGCGCTGGGCGATTATGTCGCTGGCCCGTCACACGTTCTGCCGACCGGCGGCACGGCAAGATTCGCCAACGGACTCTGCTCGAACGACTTCCTCAAGCGATCTTCGGTCATCTGGTACAACGAGGCGTCATTGTCCCAGGCAGCGGCAGATGTCCGTCTGATGGCAGGCAAGGAGGGCCTTACCGCTCATAGTTCGAGCGTCGACATTCGGCTGCCGTAAGCTCGCCAGTCCTGCGGCGAGAAGTGGCAAGCGCAAGACAGCCAACCCGGTGCGCCATTTCGCCGCACATTGAAGGCGAAAGGCCGCCAT
>JAPOLP010000423.1 GCA_029977045.1 Planctomycetota bacterium | reverse complement strand
TGACCTGCACTGTGAGGTCTGAGTCGTAATCGAACGTGTCGGTCAGAACGAGATCGCCACCGACGACTTCAACATCGATTCGCGCTGGCTCTGTAATCATCCCTGTGATAGTGAACTGGCCGATGCTGCCGTAATCCGTGTAGCCATCGAAGTAATTGTTGATCGGGTCGCCTACCCCGACCCCATCCAGTCGCAGGAAGTACTCACCCTGGGCCAGCGTTGTGCTGATAGTGGCTCCCAGCTCGTCAATCGGATTCGATGTCGCCAGCACCGTACCCGTCGAGTCAAGCAGCGATACCTCAAGGTCAAGATTCGGGCTGCGGTGCCATGGCTGAATGTCGAAGCTGACCGGTCCGTCGCCTGTCCTGAAACGAAAGACGTCAATGTCCGCCGAGGTTTCAATAATCCCGGCCTGATCAACCATCACTCCGCTGATACCAAGCGTAGCCGCGTCGAAAGTTGTGTCACCGGCCAGATCCGCGCGATAACCGAACCCGGACTGCGTCGTAATGACCCGCAGATCGTCCTGCGGGTTGTCCGACCCCCGGTACTCGCCCCTGCTCCATTGCGTCAGCTCGCGAAAACGGGTGTCGCCCATGATTGGAGCCCAGCCTGTTGCGCCCGCTCCGTGTCCGGTGTACTCCGGGATACCAAGGAATCCGTCGGGCCTGAGCCCAAGTGACTGGCCCACGGTCTGGCTGATAGCGTCCGCGGTCTGCTTTTCGCGATCAAAGAAATACAAATCGTCGTAAAAGACAAACCCTGGCTCGTCGACGCTGGCTCTGAACGCTCCGGAATTGGCAATTTCTCCGACACCGCCTTTGTACCAGTCATCACTGGCACCACCGATCGCGATGCGGATCCCCCAGCGAGTGTCATTCCCTCCGCTGTCAATCAGGTCGCTGATATCCGCCGGCTCTTCAGTTGTGACATCAACATCGAACGGACTGAAGTCTTCAACAACACGCTCCCAGATGAACTGAATTGTCTCAAGTTCCACGTTGCTGAACGAACTGGGATTTCCGTCAGTGTCATACGCCGGAGTCACGACTGATCCGAATTGCGTGTTCCAGGTGGTCCCCGTCGTCACATGACCGTCGAAGTCCAGATAGATCGTGTGGTCTGCCGAAGGGTTGCTGTGCAGCGTGAATGTCTCCCCAACAGGAAACGGGGCCTGCGTGAGCATCTGACGCGATTCGAGCAGTTCGGACTGCTGGATGTCCTGAACCGTATGCCGCCGCCTCACTCCTCGCACTGAATTTCGCGTCATACGCGGCGAACGAACGAGACGATTCCTGAGCGAAGATAGCCAGTCCCAGCGCATGGTTGCTCCCTGGTGATAAATGCGAACGATTTCGGGAAAACCGCGGCCCGATCGAAATGCTGATCGCTACGCCGCAGGGAGCGGTGGCAGATTGCCATCCGCTACTGATTCGCCGTCCGTGCGCGGCCTCACTCCAGAGACATCCTGCTGAGTGATTGCCGTGGTCAATTGTTTGACCAGAGCAGAACCACTCGTGGCTCAACTCAGAATCTCGTTACTCTGAGACAGAACCGGACACGCTAACCCGAACAGGGCAATGATTCAAAGCCTGCAATTCGAAGATCCGGTGCTGAACAAGCCGTGCGCATCCGCCAGTTAACACCACGAATCGGTTTGTCAGGTTTCCGATCGCTTTGATCGACCCTCGCCGGCCAGCACGCGATTTCCGAGACGCGATCAGCACCGGCAGAACGTTCGAGACCGGGTCACTCGACGTCAGCCAGCAAGCGGCGTATCGTCGACCGCTTCCGCGGTTTTTTTCGCGGACGCCAGCCAGCGATCTCCGTAACTGATGGCCCATCTGATGACCGTCTTTACTTCTCAGACAAACTGTCGAATCCGCGTGCGAATGCTCCTCGTCCTGACGGTTATGGCCGTCGTGAATGGAGCTACCAGACACAACGCCAGTGCGTGCAACATTCCAGTCTTCCGCTACGCGCTGGAACGGTGGTCGAGCGACGATCTGCAGCTTCATCTGGTTCTGCGGGAATCGCAGCTTGGCAAGGCCGATCGGCAGACGATTGAAGACCTGACGCGCGAAGACAACTCTTCGGCGAATCTTGCTGCCACGGTCTGGGACCTCGACGGAAGCGCTGAGCTCCCCGGATTTCTGACGGACCTGAATCTGGCGAACAAAGGCGAGCCCTGGTGCCTGATCCGCAGCACCGGCGGCGCTGAGCCACCGCGCGTTGTCTGGTCGAGCCCTCTGCGTCAGATCACTTCCGCACTCATCAGAACCTCGCCCGCCCGAGAAACGCTGGCGAAAATGCTGGTGCAGGGTGACTCAGCAGTGTGGGTCGTCATTCGCGGCGATGACGGGAAACAGGCTGACGCCGTCGTTCAGTCGCTCAAAACAACGCTGCGAAAGCTCGAAGATGAGACGCCCCTGCCCGACGGCATCGGCTTGCCCGGTTCCGAGCTGTATTCCGAAATTCCGTTGATGGTCAGCTTTCCGATTCTGGAAGTCGACGCTCACGATCCGGCGGAGCGAGTCTTCCTGGAACACGTTCGCTCGTTCCTGCCGCGATCTCAGTCAACGTCCGGCGAGCAGCAACCGACTCTGGTCGTCCCAGTCTTCGGACGCGGTCGGGCACTCGTCGCGCTGACGGCTGACGACGTCGATCCCGAAACAACCTCCGATCTGACAACGTTTCTCAGCGGAGCCTGCTCGTGCCAGGTCAAACGGATGAACCCCGGATTCGACCTTCTGCTAGACGTCGACTGGAAACAACAGCTCTTCGGCGACAGCGACGTTGACATT
This sequence comes from Planctomycetota bacterium, assembly GCA_029977045.1. GTDB lineage: Bacteria > Planctomycetota > Planctomycetia > Planctomycetales > Planctomycetaceae > JAPOLP01. The sequence goes on along the minus strand of JAPOLP010000423.1, from coordinate 2,793 downwards.
CCCGCGGACACGCTCGCCAGCGGTGAAAACTCCGGCATCCCGACCCTAGTCACCATCGCACCGGGCAACGCGACGACTGATGCCATTCCGCCTCTGATGGTTGTCTCTGGCAGCAGCGACGATGCAAACTCAGCAGCCGAAGCGACTGCGGTCGGCCATTATGACGCACTAAGCACTTCAGCCAGCCAGGGATCGACACGCAACTTCGTCTGGCTGACCGGCGGGTTTGCTGGTCTGGTCGTGCTTGGGACGATGATTTCCGCCCTGCGACGGCCTGACAGATAACGGTTTCAGATAAGAACAACGAAAGGCGACTTCGATGAACCGCATGATCCCTGTCATGGCCCTCTCGCTGGTCGCGCTCGTCGGCCTGGTCTTCCTCATCAGCCACGGCAAGCCACCGTCGCCGTCCCAGGTCACGAAGACCGAAGATGGCGAGGTCGCTCCGCCGTCCGCCGTCGAACCGATCTCGATCTTCTGCGCCGCAAGTAATCGCGCCGTGATGGAAGCCGTCCGTGCTGACTACGAAGCCGAGTTCGGCGTCACGGTCGAGATTCAGTACGGCCCGTCCAACACGCTGCTTTCGTCCGCGGAAGTTTCCGAAACCGGCGACCTCTACCTGCCCGCCGACGACAGCTACCTCGACATCGCCCGCGAGCGGAACCTCGTCGACGAAATCGTTTCCGTCGCCGCGATGCAGGGAGTCGTCGTCGTCAAGAAGGACAACCCGTCGGCGATCAAAGCGTTCGACGACCTGCTTGGCGAATCCGTCCGGCTCGTGCAGGCGAGCCCCGATGGCGCGGCCATCGGCAAACAGGCCCGCGAAGTGCTCACGAAACAGAATCTGTGGGACAAACTCGACGCCGCGACAACCGCTTATCGAACGACGGTGAACGATGTCGCCAACGACGTCAAAGTGGGCGCCGCAGATGCCGGCATCGTCTACGACGCCGTCCTGCACACGTATCCGGACCTCGAATACGTCGAACTTCCCGAACTGTCTGACGTCCGTGCGGACATCGCCATCGGCGTTCTGCGTTCAACCACCAGCTCGCAACGCGCTCTGCATTTCGCGCGGTATCTCGCTGCCGAGGATCGCGGACTGAAGCGTTACCGTGAGTTCGGCTTCCGCACCGAAAAGGGCGACGAATGGGCCGACCGACCTGAAATCAAACTGTTCGCCGGATCGATGCTGCGGCCCGCGATTGAGGAAACGATCAAGCTGTTTGAAGAGCGCGAAGGCGTGATCGTCGACCGCGTTTACAACGGCTGCGGCATCCTCGTCGGCCAGATGAAAGCCGGTCAGCACCCGGACGCCTACTTCGCCTGCGACAGCGAGTTCATGGCTCAGGTCACCGACCTGTTCCCGAAGTCTGACGCGGTCTCAAAAAACGAACTGGTCATCATGGTCCACAAGGGCAACCCGAAGGGCATCAAGTCGCTCAAAGACCTGTCCCAGCCTGGCCTGCGAGTCGGTATCGGGCACGAGAAGCAATGCGCGATGGGCTGGCTGACGCAGCGGACGCTTAAGGAAGGCGGCGTTCAGACAGAAGTCATGGAGAACGTCACCGTGCAGACACCGACGGGCGACATGCTCGTCAACCAGCTCCGCGCCGGATCACTCGACGCCGCCGTCGCCTACCTCAGCAACGCGGCCGGTTCGGGCGAGTTCCTCGACGCCATCCGCATCGAAGGTCTCGACTGCGCCAAGGCCACGCAACCCTTCGCCGTCGCCAAGGACTCGAAGTACCCGCAGACGGTCAAGCGGATGCACGACGCCATCCTGACCGCCGAATCGAAGCAGCGCTTTCTGCTCGAAGGCTTCAACTGGGAGCCTGGCTCGGTACCAGCCGCCGAGTAGTGGCCTCACTCGGAAGCAGCTCTTCGTTTAACGCCCAGCCGAAGGCGCCGGCAACGAGCAGCCCCCTCTGACCTCAGAAGAGTGTCGGCTGCCCGTCATCCGGCTCCTCGATGACCATCCTCACGGCGTCGCCGACACTCAGCGTGCCCTCTTCCAGCACCCGCGCGCAGATACCGCCGTGCCCGCGCATCGCGTTGTAACCGCCTGTCCCGAGCACTTCCTCCATCCGCGAACACGGCACGCAAGGACCGGTGCCCTGCAGCAGCGCCGCTCCGACTCGAAACTTCTGGTCCTTCAGAGACAGCAGGTTGATGCCGGACACAAGAACGTTGCGCCGTAACTCATTCGGCGTCACCGCCTCGCGACCAATCAGCGAAGCAATGACCGGCAGATGCTCAGCCTGAATCAGAGTCACCTGCCGCTTCGAGTTGCCATTCGCCGCGTGATGGTCGCCATCAAGCCCGGTCCCCTCACGAGCCATCACCGACTCGACCGACCGCACCGCACCCCGGCGCGAAGTGCAGAGCCCGATCCACTCGACCTGGCCAGGCTGTGCCGAGTGCTTCTTCAGATCATTGAACGACTCATCCGCCATCGACGGCTCCGTCAGACATTACTGTCGGCCAAAAGAAAATCGGGAAGCCGAGCAGTCGGCCTCCCGATCCGAGAACAGTCTTTGCAGCAAGAGTCGCGCGCACTTTCCCACGCCAGCCTCAGCGACGGAACGTGCCGATGAACGCGCTGCGGATGCCGTTGTTCGTGAAGCGGCTGCCGAGATCCTTTCCCTGGTACGACAGCTTCAGCGAGTACGCCGCGCTGGCGTTTTCGATCTTCGTCAGCGGCTGATAGTAAACGACTTCGTTCGTGCAGATGCAGTCGCCGTCCTCTAGTTTGCGCGTGGTCAGCTCATCCTGCTTGCCGGCTTTCAGCTT
>JAPOLP010000314.1 GCA_029977045.1 Planctomycetota bacterium | reverse complement strand
CAGATCGGCGAGGCGAAGATCTTCAACGTCGCCGACGGAGCACTGCTCGGCGACCTGATCCGAACTGATGATTCCGTCTTCGGCGTCTCGCTGAGCCCCGACGGCAAGCGACTGGCAACCTGCGGAGCAGACCGATCGATCCGCGTCTTCGACTACGCGACGAAACAGCAGCAGCTTCTGATCGAAGATCATGCCGACTGGGTGATGGACGTCGCATGGTCACCAGACGGCAGCAAGCTCGCGTCCGCCAGCCGAGACAAGACGTCCAAAGTCTTCGACGCGAACTCAGGCGATTCGCTGGTCACATTCAACGGCCACGGCCAGCCAGTCTACGGAGCGGTGTTCGCACCCGACGGGAACTCCGTCGTGACCAGCGGCAGCGATAAGCAGGTTCGAGTCTGGGCTACCGGAGACGCCAAACAGGCTCGCGCGATCGGCGGCTTCGGTGACGAAGTCTTCCGCCTGGTCGTCACAGCTGACGGCAACGTCTTCAGTTGCAGTGCCGACAAGAACGTCCGGCAGCATGTGATCGCTGACGGCAAAGCGGTTCGGACCTTCGGCGGCAACGCGGACTGGGTCTACTCGCTCGCCATCCATCCCGGCACGAAACGCGTCGCCTCAGGCGCATACAACGGCGAGGTTCGCATCTGGAATCTCGACGACGGTGTCGAAACGCTGAAGTTCACCGCTGCTCCAGGCTACACACCGGCTCCGGCAACGGCCTCCAAATAAGGCACAGGGCCGGGAGCTGCCTGAAGGGGCTCTCGGGTTCGAACTTCTGAGCCGTCTCGCCACGGGCGTTCAAACTTCGCTTTTGCAGTCAACACGAACCCGGATTCGCCCGGCGAATCCGGGTTTTCTGTTGCGCAGCGAGGGAGGCGAATCTCACATCTGTGTGGTCGTATCCCTGCATTCTTTCCCTCTTTGTGGCACAGCTCGGCCAGGTTGAGGGGCGAGGCCTATGTTTAAATCAACGAATTGCTTGCCGTGCTGAACAGTTCCCCTCCAACAGGCGAGAGCGAGACAGCCGACCAGACGGACCTTGACAGAAGCTTTTGATCAGTTCGCAACCGTCGAACTGGTTCCCCAATCAAAAGATTTTCCACACCATGAAGTACGCCCCTTTGGATTCTCCGGCTGAAGACTCGCCCGCCGTCCCGCTGGGTAAGCGAACGCGCTGGCACTACATCTATTTCCTCCTGGCAGGAATCGACATTCTGGCCATCACGGCCAGCATCTCATTCAGCCGAGCGATCACCAACGACTTCTCGCACTCGGTTCACGTGAATCGCGAATGGGTTCAGAGACAGGGCCTGTACGCTGACCTTGCAGAGCAGTCCGAACGCTTTGGTGAGCAGACGCGCACAGCCATTGATTCGCAAACCGGTACGCTGGAACGAATGCGGTTGCTCACCAGTCTTGAGCAGGTCATCACACAGCTGGAAGCCGCTCGCGAAGACGCCACTGCTCTTGCTGCGAACGGGCAGTCCGATGAACTTGCCCGCCGCCTCGACCAGACAATCACACTCAGCGGTGACGTGAAGCGGGAAGCCGAGGGCATGTTCACAAGTCTGGAGAGTGACGATACGGATCAGGCTCAAAAGCACCTGGTTGCGCTGCAGCACTCCTGCACGGAAATGACGACACTACTCAGCGAACTCAATCAGTTTGCACGCGGAACCCAGGATGTCCGCTTCGAACAGCAGATCGCACACGCGGACTCCATGCGTGGTTATCAATCGTGGATGTTTGCAGCGGGAACCCTGATGGTCCTTGCCGTCGCCTGCTACGGCCACAAACTGGCTCGCGCCGTGTATCACTACGACGACACGGCGGCCGAGCAGGCCGAGACGCTCGCCGATCAGGAAGCCCGTCTTCGCACGATCTTCAATACCTGTGCCGAAGGCATCATCACGATGAATCCGCAGGGGATCATTGAGTCATGCAATCACGCGACGCTGGATCTGTTCCAGTGCGACGAACGTGACATCATCGGCACGCAGATCGGCTCGTTGATGGAGCACCGCGACGAAGATGAATCCGGAGAGCACACGCGGACCACGCGCATCCTCGATCTGGAGTCACTGATTGGAACGAAGCAGGAGCTGGTCGCAATTCGCCCTGACGGTTCCATCTTCCTCGTCGAGTTCGCGTCTGCCGAAGTGCGATTCGACGACCACAGCGTCATCACCGGAGTTCTACACGACATCACCGAACGCAAGCTGGCCGAAGCGGAAATTCAGCAGTCCCGCATCGCAGCCGAATCAGCGACGGAAGCAAAGAGCCAGTTCCTTGCCAACATGAGTCACGAGATTCGAACGCCGATGACGGCCATCATTGGATACTCCGACCTGCTGCTTGATCCGAAACAGCCAGCCGATGACCGTGTGCAGTGCGTCGAGACGATCCGTCGCAATGCAGATCACCTGCTGACATTGATCAACGACATTCTCGACCTGTCAAAGATTGAAGCGGACAAGATGACGGTCGAGCAGATCGAATGCGTTCCGTGCCAGATTGTCAGCGATGTCGCGTCTCTGATGCGGGTCAGGGCGGCGGAAAGCGACATCGGCTTCTTCGTGGAATACGAAAGCGCGATTCCGGAAACGATCATCAGCGACCCGGTCCGCGTCCGGCAGATTCTGATCAACCTGGTCGGCAACTCGATCAAGTTCACAAAAAGTGGTTACGTCAAGACGCAGATTCATCTGGACGAGGGCGACGGCACGAATCCGATGCTGCACTTCAAGGTGATCGACACCGGAATCGGGATGACCGAGGAACAACGGTCGCGGCTGTTCCGCCCCTTCACGCAAGCGGACTACTCGACGACTCGTAAATTCGGCGGTACCGGCCTGGGGCTGACCATCTGCAAACGCCTGGTGGAAATGCTGGGTGGCTCGATCGACGTCACCAGCGTGCCTGGTCTGGGATCGAGCTTCTTCTTCAGTATTCCGACGGGATCGCTGGAGAACGTCAAAATGCTGCAGTCGCCGTCTGAGTATGCCGAGATCGCCGAATCCGAAACACCGGAACAGGCCCAGCCTGCGGGCGAAGCGGTTCGGGAAACACTCTCCGCACGAGTTCTCCTTGCCGAGGACGGAGTCGACAACCGCCGCCTGATCTCTCATCACTTGAAGAAGGCCGGTGTCAGCGTCACGACTGCCGAAAACGGTAAGCTGGCCTATGACGAAGCAACATCCGCAAAGGACCGTGGCGTTCCGTTCGACCTGATCTTCATGGACATGCAGATGCCCGTCATGGACGGTTATCAGGCAACGTCGCGGCTCCGACAGGATGGCTACAGCGGTCCGGTAGTGGCACTCACTGCACACGCCATGAGCGGTGACCGCGAGAAGTGCATGACAGCAGGCTGTGACGAATATCTCACCAAACCAATCGATCCTCAGAAGCTGTTCGCGATGATCCGCAAGTTCGCACCGGAGACAGTGAAGCTGGCCGATCCAGCAACACCGGCTGCCGAGCCTTCAGTGGCCGCTCCGGCTTCACCTCTGGCTGCGGCTTATCCCGCTCCCGAGGTACCCGCCCCATTTGCACCTGCCCCGGTCGCGATCGCCCCTGCGGCATCAGCTTCCGCTAAGCCCTGCCAGGTTGCGGCACCTGCTTTGCCGGTCAGCCAGGCAGTTTCACACGTAATACAGAACACAACTCCGTCGGTCCCGATTCCGCCCGCACCGGCTGCTGCTCCAGCAACCAGCCCGGCTGCCGACTGCGAACCACTGCTCAGCGATTTCGCTGACGACGCGGACATGATGGAGATTATCGAGCCGTTTGTTTCCGGCCTCGATGAACGCGCTGCGACGATGCAGAAGGCTCTCGCCAGCAGTGACTACGAAGCACTGTCGTGCGTGGCTCATCAACTGAAAGGTGCCGCTGGCGGATACGGATATCCGTCGATCAGCGACGCTGCAAAAGTCGTCGAACTCGGGGCAAAGTCACGGGAACCTGCGTCGTCACTCGAAACTCCAGTCGCCCGTGTTGTTTCACTTTGTGCTGGAGCCCGGGTCGGACTGTTTGGGAGCCCCGGGACGGCCGGTGCTCAGCCTTCGGTGGCCGCCCAGACTGTCGCATTGCCTGAGCCGGCAGGTGACAATCGATTGCAGTCTCCAGACGTGACCGAGCTTCAAGGCAACACTGTCCTTCCAAAACATCCTGTGCAGCCTGGAACAACAACTGAGACTTTCTCAGAGGCCGCCAGTCTCGAAAGCATGTCTTCGGAACTACAGCGTCTGATGGCCGAAATCGCTGAACTGCGACAACGCACGGCGGAAGCTCCGGCACCTGTTGGCAGTGCCTGCAGCTGACCTTTGAATGTCCTTCAACGCGGGCCGCGTAATCGACACTCAACTCGACAACCAGCACCAAACTTCAAAACCTCGACCAATGACACAGACCATACTCATCATTGACGATTCGCCCGATATCCATCAGCTGCTGAAAGTGCGGTTGAAGAACCTGGACCTCGCCCTCGCTCACGCTCTCAGCGGTGCTGAAGGCATCGTGAAGGCCGCGGAAGCGCAGCCAGACCTCATTCTGCTGGACGTCCACATGCCGGAAGCATCTGGCTTCGACGTCTGCCGGGATCTCAAAGCACACTCTTCGACGCAGGACATTCCCGTCATCTTTCTGACGGGAGCCGCGGATGTCGATCAGAAGGTGCTCGGTTTTGAACTCGGAGCCGTGGACTACATCCAGAAGCCGTTTGATTCCGCCGAACTGAATGCCCGCGTCCGCGCGGCGCTGCGAACCAAACGTTTCCAGGACATGCTTGCACAGCGAGCCATGATCGATGGCCTGACCGGCCTCTGGAACCGCACGCATTTCGAGATGCGATTGCAGGACGAAGTTGCGGCCACACAGCGCTACGACCGACCGCTGTCACTGATCATGCTCGACGTCGATCACTTCAAGAAGCTGAACGACAATCACGGGCATCCGTTTGGCGATGAAGTGCTGCAGGCGGTAGGCGAAGCGCTGGCAGACACCGCCCGCACATCCGACTGGGCGTGCCGATACGGCGGTGAAGAGTTCGCAGTGATTCTCCGGGAGACCAACCTGGAAGGAGCACTCATCCTTGCCGAGCGACTGCGGAAGCTCATCGAGGGTCTGACGCTTCGCAATAAGGGACAGGACGTCCAGGTGACGGCCAGCTTCGGTGTTTCCTGCAGCGAGTTGTGTATGAACCCGCTCGACTTCTCACGCCGCTGGCTGATCACTTCCGCCGACGGAGCCCTTTACGCGGCCAAACACGCTGGGCGAAATCGAGTTCGATTCGCCGAACAAAAGGCGACGGTTCCGGCAACCGAGACCAATGTCGGCGACGGCATCTGAAACAAACTGCGCTTACAGGATGATCTCATCAAGCACGCGACAGGGTTCGACGCCGGTCAGACGAGCGTCGAGTCCCTGGAACTTGAACGACAGCCGCGTGTGATCGATGCCCAGCAGATGCAGCAGCGTGGCGTGGAAGTCCCGTACGTGGACACCGTTCTTGACGATGTTGTAGCCGAACTCGCACGTCTCGCCGTACTGGCTGCCGCCTTTGATGCCGCCGCCTGCCATCCAGATGGAAAAGCAGCGAGGGTGATGGTCGCGACCGTAGTTGTCCTTCGTCAGTCGACCCTGCGAGTAATTCGTCCGACCGAACTCGCCGCCCCAGGTGACCAGCGTGTCTTCGAGCAGGCCTCGCTGTTTCAGATCCTTGATCAGCGCCGCTGATGGCTGGTCAGTTTCCTGGCACTGCCGCTTGATACCCGCCGGCAGGCCGCCGTGCTGATCCCAGCCCTGATGGTACAGCTGGATGAACTTGACGCCGCGCTCAGCCAGTCGCCGGGCCAGCAGGCAGTTCGCCGCGAACGTGCCCGGCGTCTTCGCATCCTCGCCGTACAGCTCAAACGTCGATGCTGGTTCGCCGGAAACGTCGGTGACTTCGGGCACGCTGGTCTGCATCCGGAACGCCATCTCGTACTGAGCAATCCGCGCTTCGAGTTCCGGATCGCCGGTGGCTTCCTTCTCGATCGAATGCAGCTTGTTGAGCGACGCCAGCAACTGGCCACGACTCGCCTGGTCGACGCCCGCCGGGTTATTCAGAAACAGCACGGGATCGCGTCCGGCTCGAAACTGCACGCCCTGATTTTCGGACGGCAGAAAACCCGAGCCCCACAGCCGCGCGTACAACGGCTGACCGCCCTTGCCTTTCGTGACGAGCACGACGAACGACGGAAGATCGCGGTTATCGCTGCCCAGCCCGTAATTCAGCCACGCGCCGATGCACGGCCGCCCGGCAAGCTGCACGCCGGTCTGCAGCATCGTGATTGCCGGGTCGTGATTGATCGCCTCGGTGTACATGCTGCGGACGATCGCGATGTCGTCCGCGATGCTCGCCGTGTGAGGCAGCAGGTCGCAGATCCACGCGCCGCCGTCGCCGTGCTGATGGAAGGGGAAGATCGAACCGGCCATCGGCAGAATGGCCTGGTTGCCCGACATCCCGGTCAGCCGCTGTCCCTGCCTCACGCTGTCCGGCAACGGCTGCCCGGTGCGTTCGATGAGCGTCGGTTTGTAATCCAGCGTCTCAAGCTGTGATGGACCTCCGCTTTGGAAGAGGTAGATCACACGCTTCGCTCGCTGGGCGTGATGCGT
>JAPOLP010000316.1 GCA_029977045.1 Planctomycetota bacterium | reverse complement strand
CAGGAGTGCCGACCGCAGAGGTGACCACGATTCACTGATCCCGACGCTCGCGGCGACCTGATTCAAAGCGGCGAGGAAAGCCGAGTCCGCCTTGCCGCCGGAAAAGTTCAGGTACCCGAGCACCTTCACGAACGCGGCATCCAGATCCCCGGGCGGGTTCGCCTGTGCTGAGTCCTTCCGTTGCGACATTCGTTTTTCCAGGGTTCACGGCCCGCGGTGTCGCGAGTCCGGCGTCAGGTCCGCAGCCTGCCCGGCTTGCCATCATCACAAGCCGGTTCACGCTGCCAGAGTTCGAAGGAGCGGCGATTCTGGAGAGTTCCCTGGGTTCGGGCAACCTACCTCTGTGCTGGTTCGATCGAGAGTTGGTGATGCTTTGGGCTGCAGCTTCAAAAACCTCAGCCAGACTCGCGTTTGCTCGATTCGGACGCCCCGATACGATCCCGCCGCCGGCTCTCGAACGTGACTGTCTCAGGTCTTTCAGTCAAACGTTGATCGCAGGGAAGCGAGATACCATGCAACCGGATATTGGCGAAGACCTCAAGGGCACCGCCTGGGCGTTTCGCGGCTACAACGTCACGAATCTTGGCCGCACGCCCGAACTGCTCGAACACGCCGCGTACGGGCCGATCGTCGAGCGGCATCTCAAGGACGCTTCCGAGCTGTACTCCGCCGCGACGATGCAGCGTGTCGATCTCGTCAAACGAGTACGGCTGCGCGAAGAGACAACGCTCGAAACCTACGGCGAAGCGATCTGCCTGATCATCGCCGCCGAACGTGCTCAGCTTGAAATTCTCCGTGAGATGTACGGCGTCGAGTTTGAAGCGGCGCGGCTGGCCGTCGGTTACAGCCTCGGTGAAGTCAGTGCGCTCGTCGCGACGGGTGTCTACAGCCTCGAAGCCCTGCTGACGCCGATCCTGAGCCTCTCCAGCGACTGCGTCGAACTGGCCCGCAACACACGGATGGGCATCGTCTTCTCACGCGGCCCGGCGATCGATGTTCAGTCCATCGAGAAACTCTGCGTCGAAGTCACCGCCAGGAACCAGGGGACGATCTGCATTTCGAGCTACCTCGCGCCGAACAGCGTGCTGGTGCTCGGCCAGGAACGTTCGCTTGATCTGTTCAAGGACGAGATCAAGTCGCGCTACAAACGCGAGATCCACGTCAAGGAGAACCCCGACCGCTGGCCGCCGATCCACACCGCCATCGTCCGCCAGAAGGCTGTCCCTGACCGAGCCAGCGTGATGCTCGAAACCGTCCCCGGCGGCTTTCAGGCACCGTCGATTCCGATCATCTCGGCGATCACCGGAACGGACTCGTACAACGACTTCAACAGCCGACAGATTCTGTACGACTGGGTCGACCACCCGCAGAAACTCTGGAGCGTCATCGAACGCCTGCTCGCGTCCGACATCCAGCGCATCATCCATCTGGGCCCTGAGCCGAACATCATTCCGGCAACGCTCAAGCGTCTGAGTATGAACGTCACCGCGCAGCTCAGTCAGCGAAACCTCGCCAGCCTTGGCATGAGAGCCGTCTCGTCCATCGTCCACCGCCGCCCGTGGCTGAGCCACTACCTCTCAAAAAACGCCGCCCTCCTGCGAGCCCCACTTCTCGAGCAGATCGTGCTGGAAGACTGGCTTCTGGAGAACAACCCGAATTAGGTTCGACTGCTGAAACGCCAACGCAGTGACACATCAGGCCAGGATGTCGTGAACAACCTTGCCGGCGAGGCCCGTCAGGCGGAAGTCGCGGCCGCCGTAGAAGTGCGTCAGCTTTGTGTGATCGAAGCCGAGCAGGTGCAGGATGGTGGCGTGGAAGTCGTGGATGTGGACCGGGTTCTCGGCGATGGTCAGGCCGTACTCGTCGGTCGATCCGTAAGCCATGCCACCTTTGACGCCGCCGCCGGCCAGCCAGCAGGTGAAGGAGTCTTTGTAGTGGTCGCGACCGTCCTGAGCGTCTTTCTTCGCCGTCGGAGTGCGACCGAACTCGGTGCAGCCGACGATGAGGGTTTCCTCGAACAGACCGCGGCGCTTCAGGTCTTTAATGAGTGCCGCGATCGGCTGGTCGACGTCTCGCGACAGATTGCTGTAGGACTTCATGTTGCTGTGAGCGTCCCAGTTGCCGCTGGCACCGCGGTCGATCAGTTCGATGAAGCGGACGCCGCGTTCACTCATGCGCCGAGCGACCAGGCACTGCCACGCGAAGCTGTCGCGGTCGCCGTTCTTCACGCCGTACAGGTCGAGCGATTCCTGCGTCTCTTCCGACAGGTCGAGTACTTCCGGCGCCGTCGCCTGCAGGCCGGTTGCTGCCTGGAACGAGTACATCCGAGCGGCCAGCGTGTCGTCGTGAGGCCGCGACTTGAGATGCCGCTGGTTCATTCGCTGCAGCAGAGCCAGCTCGCGCGCCTGCAGCGAGGCAGTGGCGGCTTCGGGTGTCAGGTTGGCGATCGGATCCTTGCCGGGTGTAATTCGGGTTCCCTGGTGATAAGCCGGCAGGAAGTTCGAGTCCCAGGCCTGCGCACCGGCGTACGGCAACCGCTTGGCGAAGACGACGTGCGAGGGCAGGTTGGCATTCTCGGTTCCCATGCCGTAGCTGACCCAGGCTCCGATCCCCGGCAGCACGCCCGCGCGCGTGCCCGAGTGCATACTCAGCGTCGCCTCGAAATGGTCGCCCTTGTCGCCGTGCAGGGACCGGATCAGGCACACGTCGTCGATGCAGCTTCCGAAGTGCGGGAACAGATCAGTGACCTCAATGCCGCTGTCGCCATACGGTCGGTGGTTCCACAGGCTGCCGGTGAAGACGCGGTCGCCTTTGACGGACTTGCCGTGATCACGTCGCAGCGCCGGTTTTGGATCCCACGTGTCAACGTGCGAAACTCCTCCGGGCATAAAGAACAGGATGACCCGTTTCGCCTTCGGAGTGAAATGCGGCCGCCTCGGCGACAACGGGTTGTCGGCAGCACTGGCCAGCGAACCGGGAAGCACGCCGCCAGCCAGTCCAGCGACAGCTCCGGCCTGGAGCAGAGATCGTCGTGAAATTTGCGTTTGAGTCAGGCTCGACATGAGTCGCTCCGGGAAGATCAGATTGCAGTTGCAGGTTTACTTTGTGGATCGAGTGTTTCTGTCACCTCTCCCGCTTGCGGGAGAGGTCGCGGTCTCTGCCGCGGGTGAGGGGACTGTCTGGTTCAGTCTCGGCGGGTATTCAGTGTGAATCGTGCAAACCCTCTCCCGGCCCTGAGAGGCCGACCTCTCCCAGAGGGAGAGGTGAAGTGATGTAGTCGTACGGTCACCATCTTCTTCAATCGACGTACAGAAACTCGTTGCTGCCCAGCAGCGTGCGGGCGACGCTGGACCAGGCGGCTTGTTCGGCTTTGTCATCGGCCATGCCCGACTTGCGGAGATCAGCTGCGTACGAGTCGACGTAGGCTGTCATGTCGGCCAGTTCGTCCTCGACCGGCGGCCGCGACAGGGCGAGTTCGTAGCCGAACTTCAGACGGCCCTGAGGATCGGCGGTGTGCTCCATCATCTGGCGGGCGAAGGAAGTTGACTGCTCGCGGAGGAACGGGCTGTTCATCACAAAGAGTGCCTGCAGCGGAACGGTCGACTCGCTGCGTGACGGAAAGCTGATGTTCGTGTCCGGTCCGTCGAACAGAGCGAGGAACGGGTGCTTCGTCAGCCGCGGCGTCATCAGATAGACCGTGCGGTGATGATGGTCGTAGGTCGCGCTGAAGGGGTTGCCCTGCGTGAACTTCAGCTTGTCCTCTGGCGGGAACGGGTGCCGGCCATTGCTGCCCGGTTCCAGAGTTCCGCTGACCGCGAGGATCGAATCGCGAGCGGCTTCGGCATCCATCCGCTGCCGCTCGAAGTGCCACAGCCAGGTGTTCGGCTGGTCGAGATTCGCGTTCTGTTCGTCGTAGCGGCTGGAAAGCTGGTACGTCGACGAGAGCAGGATGCGGCGATGCAGCGACTTGAACGACCAGCCGTTGTCGACGAAGTCGGAAGCCAGCCAGTCGAGCAGTTCCAGATGCTGCGGCGCCGGCGACTGCTTCCCGAAATTGTCCGTGGTCGGGGCAAGGCCCTTGCCGAAGTGCCACTGCCAGACTCGGTTGGCGATGACCCGCAGCGTCAGCGGGTTGTCTTTGGAACCGAGCCACTTGCCGAGTTCCAGCCGACCACTTTCACCCTTCGGAATCTCCGGGTGCGAGGCGTCGATGATGCTCAGGAAGCCTCGCGGTGCGACCTCGCCGCCTTTGCGAGGATCGCCGGCCATGAAAACTTTCTGGTCGCCGGTCTTCTCAGAATCCTTAACTGCCCAGGCGAGCGGCGAGTCGTAACGCTGCTTCAGTTCGTCGGTCGTCAGGCTGATCGGGACGAAGTCGGCGCGTTCCTTGTGATGCTCGGTCCCCGCGTGCGGATAGACGGTGCTGCTGAAGTAGCCATACAGCCCGTAGTAGTCCTCCATCGTGACCGGGTCGAATTTGTGATGGTGGCAGCGGCAGCAGCCGAGCGTCAGGCCGAGCACTCCGCGGCCAATTGTGTCGATCGAGTTCTCGATGATCAGATCCATCTCCGCGTACTTCGCATTGCCGAAGCGGCGCGACAGCGCGATGAACCCCGTCGCGATGATCTGCTCGTGGGCCCGCGGGTTGTCCGGGTCCTGCTTCGCGAGGATGTCGCCCGCGACCTGTTCGATCAGAAACTGGTCGAATGGCATGTCGCGGTTGAAGGCGTCGATGACATAGTCGCGGTAGTAGCGAGCCTCGGGGATCGGCATGTCGGTGCCGTCGCCGCTGGTGTCCGCGTAGCGGGCGACGTCGAGCCAGTGTCGTCCCCAGCGTTCTCCGTAAGCCTCGCTGGCCAGCAGTCGGTCGACGACCGTTGCGAAGGCTTCCGGAGACTCGTCAGTCAGAAACGCTTCGACTTCTTCCGGAGTCGGCGGCAGGCCGGTCAAGTCGAGCGTCACGCGGCGGAGCAGCGTGCGGCGGTCAGCCGGGTCGACGGGCGCGAGTTCATGCGCTTCGAGTTTCGCCAGCACAAAGCGGTCGATGGGCGACTTCACCCAGTCGGCGTTCTTTACGTCGGGCAGTGGCGGTGCGACAACCGGCTTGAACGACCAGTGGTCGGCGTCGCTGGCGGCTGCGGCTTTGTCGTCCCACATCTCCATGCCACTCGGCCAGACGGCTCCATCTTTAATCCAGCGGCGAAAGTCGTCGATCTGCTGCTTCATCAGCGGCTTCTCGGGCGGCATCAGGAGGTCTTTGTCTTCCGTGATCAGCCGCGTGAAGATCAGGCTGGCTTCGGGAACGCCCGGCTTCAGCGACGGGCCGTTCATGCCGCCTTTGATGATGGCCTCGCGCGTGCCAAGCAGCAGGTCGCCTTCGGGTGTGTCACCGGAATGGCACTCCGCACACTGTGTGACAAGCACCGGGCGGATGTTCTTCTCGAAGAAATCTGTGCGTTCGTCAGCCGCGGCGACGCGGGCCGTCAGCGCACAGAGACCGGCCAGACAGAGACTTCGGGCGATTGCTGTCATGCGGGAACCTGGGATTGTCGTGCGGCACGCGGCAGAGAACACCGCGCCATTCCGCACACGAGGCGGGATGATTTCGGCGAGGCCACCGCAATTCGCAAACCTCATGCCATGTCATCTATCGCCGGCCAGTGGTTAACCTGTCGCACGTCAACGACGACCACTCTCCGGAGAGTCCCGCCGATGCGTACCCGCCTGTCTGCCGCTCTGCTGTGTTCCAGTCTGTCCCTGTGTTGGTCGATCGGTTTGTTTCCGACGATTGCTCGCGCCGCCGATGCCGCTCCGGACAAGCTGACGTACGAGAAGGACATCCTGCCGATCTTTCGTGCGAAGTGCATTCGCTGTCACGCGGGTGTTGAACCGAAGGCGGGCCTCAACCTGACGATGCCGTCGTCACTGCTCAGTGGAGGCAAGTCCGGTGCGGCGATCCGGATACGTGCTGCTGAGTTCAGCCTGCTGTATGAAAAGGTCACCTCGGGCGAGATGCCTCCTGTTGGGCAGAAGCTGACCGACGACGAGAAGGGGCTGATCCGCAAGTGGATCAACGAGGGGGCCGAAGGTGTCAGCAACGCGGCGTCGGTCGGTGACGATGCTGACGTTTCCGGCACCAAGTTCTGGTCGTTCCAGCCGCCGAAGCGTCCTGTGGTTCCGAGCGTCAAGAACGTTGATCGCGTTCGCAATCCGATCGACGCTTTCGTGCTGCGACGTCTTGAAGAGAAGCAGCTCTCGATGGCCTCCGAAGCTGACCGCTACACACTGTTGCGGCGAGCGTCGTTCGACCTGACCGGCCTGCCGCCGACTCCGCAGCAGATCGAGCAGTTCGTCGGCGACACGACTCCCGGAGCTTACAACCGGATGATTGAGCGGCTGCTCGCCAGTCCTCGATACGGTGAACGCTGGGCGCGGCACTGGCTCGACGTTGCGGGGTATGCGGAGTCCGCTGGGATTCTGAACGAGGACCGCGCGCTGCCGCTCGCATGGCGGTACCGCGATTACGTCATCAACGCGTTAAACAGCGACAAGCCGTACGACCGCTTTCTGCAGGAGCAGATTGCCGGCGACGAACTGACCGACTACT
>JAPOLP010000416.1 GCA_029977045.1 Planctomycetota bacterium | reverse complement strand
GATCGATCGTCTCCTGGAACACCGCTTCGTCGAACGCGGCCTCGCCGTCCCCGAGATCGATCCAGAGCCGCGGCTGTTCCGACTGATCGACATCGAAGATCCGGGGATCGAGCGTCCTGACCAGGTCCGCCATCACGGCGTCGTCGAGTTCGCACTGTTCGAGCCGGAAGCTACTTCTTCTCCAGGTCTCGAATCAGTTTCCGGAACCCCTGAGTCGCCAGATAAGCTCCGATCAGGGCTCCGAGAATCATCAGCCACGGGGCTGTTCCGTATTTCTGGTCCAACAGATAACCGCCACCGACAGCGATGGCAGGTTCGATTCCAATCGACATGGCCTGGTGAGCCATCCGCATCGCGGCACCTGTCGACTGATTTCGGTTGGAGTCCGGCATCTCGTAACTCCCGCTTCGCACCCGTAGGGGTGTCAAAGCGGCGGGAGTCTAGGTAGCCCATTTCGGAATTTCAAAGACGCCGACGCAAATGATTGCAGCTTTTCCCAAATCTGGTGCAAAACCCTGCCAGGCACGGGACCGGCTCAGCCTCAGGGTCGAGCTTGCTGGAAAATCCGCTCAAACTGAAGCACACGTAAACCGACATGCCGGCTGGAATCGTAGCTGAGACACGCAGACAATGACCACACTGCCAAGCGAGCCCGCGTGCGCGGGCCTGGTAATCTCGATTTCCGTCAAAACCTCTCGAACCACCGAGGAACCTCTTCATGAAACGCACCGCCCTGCTCTGCTCACTGACCGCTCTTGTCGCGGTACTCGCTCTGGAAACTCGTGGAGCCGCACCTGTCGAGGTCTCCGGCGTGCTGGTCGTCGAGGATCTCGTCGCAGAGATTCAGGAGAAAGCCGGGAAGCTCGAAACTGCCGTCAAAGACGAAGCCTCGCTGAAGCGGGCGATCGAATTTGACACGCTCGCGACCGATGCTGGCACCCTCGCCTGCCTGGCTCAGGCACTGGTCGAGCATAAAGACGGTAAAAAATCCGGCATGTCCGCCGCCGCTCTGCGAGACGCCGCGATCGCTCTCGGGGAAACTGAGGACCTGAAGGAAGCGCAGGACGGCGTCGCCGCGATCAAGGCGGCCATCGCTGGCAAAGGCGGCGATGCTGAAGCCGAACACGCCTGGGATGAACTCGTCGACATGCACCGCCTCATGCTGGAAATGGAACTGCGGCAGGTGAAACTCCGCCGCTCAATCTCCCGCCCGCGACGCCTGAAAAACGACTCATCCCACGCCGCCGTGCTGATCGTCCTGGCCCTCGCCATGGAAGCCGACAACTACGGTCTGGAAAGCGACGACCTCAAAGGCTGGCAGAAATGGGCTCGACAGTACCGCGAAGAAGCCATCGGCCTGACCAAAGCCATGAAAGCCGACGACGCCGAGACCGCGAAAAAGCTGTTCGAGAAATCCGACGTCTCCTGCGAAGCCTGCCACAAGCAGTTCCGCGATTGAGCTACTGCCAGCGAAACACCTTGAACCAAAAGGGTGGCCAGGGCTGGACTGAGCCTGCGAAGGAAGCCCCGGTTTCTACACGCCGGAAATCGCGCCGACCGGAGTTTCGCTCGTACCTCGCTCCAACCCGGGCCACCCAGCCGACTTCTTTGCGAACCTAGCGCCTTTGCGTCAGATCAGATTCTCTGGCAATGACGTCAGGCCGATTTCCTCGCGACTGGCAAAGGGCTCGCCATACGACTTGCCGATCGTCCAGCCCCAGTAGCGGGCTCGGTCTCGGATGTCGTCGAGCAGTGTCGGATGCTCGGTCGAGCGGCCTTCGAGAACCTGGCTCTCGAAGCAGCTCACCGCTTCGAGCTTCCGATCAATCGCGTCGCTGATGTCGAGCACAAAGGCCGGCTTCAGGTGAATCCGCAGGTGGATGCTCCAGAAGTAGTAGATCTGTGACGGCCAGAACGGTTCGCCCTCCAGCGGCCACTGCCCCGGTTCATCCGTCCGAGTTAGCTTTGACCAGAAGCGAGCCGCGTCGACGAGATCGCTCGCGACGACGTGGTCCGGGTGAGCATCTTCCCAGTACGGAGCCAGAATTACTCGCGGTCGCGTCCGGCGGAAGACGTTCGTCAGAGCCTGCCGGGCTTCCAGCGTATGCTGCAGTTGGCGGTTCGGCAGCCCGAGATTCTCCCGCCAGCTCAGATCGAGCACTTCCGTCGCGCGATCCGTCTCCGCCGCGCGGCGCTCGACCGAACCACGTGGAGTCGGCTCGCCATTGGTCAGCTCGACGACCCCAACCCGCATCCCCTGCTGCCGGCAGGTAACGATCGTTCCCCCAACGCTGATCTCAGCATCGTCAGGATGCGGAGCAACGACCAGAACGTCGAGAGGTTGATTGTCATTGGTCATTGGTCGCTGGTCCTTTGGGTGCTGGCGTTGCTGACGACGCTCTTCGAGGCCGGCAACTTACGCCACCGCCAGACTTTTTTCAGTAGACGACGGAACGCGGGCGATCGTCTATCCTTCCACCCGCCTCTCAAACCCGGCCAGTCCCCACAGCAAAGGTCACTCACCATGACTCGACTTCTGCCGCTCACCGCGCTTGCCGTTCTCACACTGTCGGTCTCGATCTCCCAGCAGAGCATCTCCGCAGATCCGCTCGCGCCAAGCCGCTCCGCCGACGGCATCAACTGGTTCGACATTCGAGGCCTCGGCGTCGAGGGCCAGGGCTGGTCGGACGTCAAAGCTCCGTTCGACCGCCTGCCAGCCAGAGCCGAACAAACCGTTCGAGGCGCCGTCTGGAGCCTCAGCCGCCACTCCGCCGGCATGGCCGTCCGATTCGTCACTGACGCCACGAACATCCACGCTCACTGGAAGCTGACGTCGCAGTCTCTTGCCATGCCGCACATGCCGGCGACTGGAGTCAGCGGACTCGACCTGTACGTCAAGCACGACGGTCGCTGGCGCTGGATCGCGAACGGTCGGCCGACGAAACAGGAAAACAACATCCGCATCCTGACCGGCATCCCCGAGGGCACTCGCGAGTACCTGCTCTACCTCCCTCTATATAACGGTGTCGAACTCGTCGAAGTCGGCGTGCCGGAAGGCAACAGCCTGTCCGTCGCCCCGCCGCGAGCGTCTGGTCGCAAGCCGATCATCTTCTACGGCACGTCGATCACTCACGGAGCCTGCGCGTCACGGCCTGGCATGGTCCACACCGCGATCCTCGGCCGCTGGCTCGACGCCCCGGTCATCAATCTCGGCTTCTCCGGCAACGGTCAGATGGAATCCGAAGTCGCGTCGCTCATGGCCGAACTCGATGTCTCCGTCTTCGTGATCGACTGCCTGCCGAACATCGCCGCCGCCGAGGTCACGTCCCGCACCGAACCGCTGGTCAAAATCCTTCGCGAGAAGCACCCGACGACGCCGATCGTCCTCGTCGAAGACCGCAGCTATGGCGACTCGTTCCTCGTCACATCAAAACGCGAACGCAACGAAACCAGCCGAGTCGCTCTGAAAGCCGTCTACGACCGCCTGATCGCTGGCGGCGACAAACACCTCTACTACATCAAGGGCGAAGGGATGATCGGCAACGACGACGAAGGCACCGTCGACACCAGCCACCCGAACGACCTGGGTTTCATGCGTCAGGCCGAAGCGTTTCGTACGGTGCTTGAGCCGCTGCTGAAGTAGCCCAGACAGATTGCAGCGCAAAGACGCAGAGACGCCAAGAATCGCAAAGACGGATCCCCTGCGAATCAAAGTGCATCTCGCTTTCGCTCCGGAGCTTGGTTCCGCAGCCACTCTCTAAAACACCTCTTCTTTGCGGCCCTCCGCGTCTTTGCGCTGCAAACAATTCATTCCAATGACCATCCGCGTTTCCAACCTGAAACTCCCTGTTGAGCTGCCCGAGGCCGAACTCGGCGAGCGGCTCGTTGCTGCGCTGGAGGTGCGGGAGACGGACATCTCGAACTGGCGGATTCTGCGAAAGAGCCTCGACGCGCGGTCGCGGGTCGAACTGCACTTCGTTTACTCAATCGCCGTCGAGACGCCGCCCGAAGTGGAAGCCTCGCTGCTAAACCGGCATCTCCCCGGTGTCGATGTCTGGCAACCGCCGGCCTTTGACGATCCGCAGCCGGGAACGACGCCTCTCAACGAGCGACCGGTCATCGTCGGCTCGGGGCCGGCGGGAATCCTCGCGGGGTACTACCTCGCGTTGAAGGGCTTCCGGCCGCTGATCATCGAACGCGGATTTGCCGTTAAGGAACGCGTCCCCGCAATCCGCCGCTTCGATTCCGGCGGGCAATTCGAGCCGCAGAACAATTACCTGTTCGGCGAAGGCGGAGCCGGTACGTTCAGCGACGGCAAGCTGACCTGCCGCCTGACCGGCCCGGACGTCGACTGGGTCTTCCAGCAGTTCGCCGAGTTCAGTGGCAAGCCGCACGTCGTCTACGAAAACCGCCCGCACCTGGGCAGCAACCGCCTGCCGATGGTCGTCCGCAACTTCCGACGGCGAATCGAGGAACTCGGTGGCGAGTACCGCTTCGAGTGCCAGCTCGAAGGCCTCGAAATCGTCGACGGCCAGATCCGTGCGGCTCTCACGTCGAGCGGGCGGATCGAAACGAGCACCGTGATCCTTGGCATCGGCCACAGCGCCCGCGACACGTATCAGATGCTGTACAACCTCGGCGTCCCGATGGAGCGGAAAGCGTTTCAGCTCGGCCTGCGGATCGAGCAGCCGCAGGACCAGGTCAACCGCCACAAATACGGCAAGCCCGAGTACGAGCAGATTCTCGGCGCCGCCGACTACACGCTGAACGCGAAGGGCTCGCGCGACCTTTACACCTTCTGTATGTGCGCCGGCGGGCTGGTCATCCCCAGCATCTCCGAACCCGGCATGTTCTGCACGAACGGCATGAGCAACTCGCGACACGACACGCCGTTCGCCAACAGCGGCCTGATGGTGACGATCAACCCCAACGAATTCGGCAGCGAACACCCGCTGGCTGGCGTCGAACTGCAACGGCGCTTCGAGGCCGTCGCGTACGAACTCGGACGCGGCGAGTACCTCTGCCCGATCCAGCGCGCGTCCGACTTCATCGCGAAGCGCGGCCCGAATCCCGTCGAGCATCTGCCGTCGTCGTACCCGCGCGGCACCGTGCCTGGTGACCTGGCGAGCGTTTTGCCGCCGGTCGTCGTCGACGCGATCCGCCGCGGCCTGCCGATCATGGATAAGAAATGGCGCGGCGACTTCCTGAAACACGCGACACTGGTCGGCCCGGAAATGCGAGGCAGCTCGCCCGTCCGCATCGAACGCGACCGCCAGACATTTCAGACACCCGGTTTCGCGGGCCTGTACCCGGTCGGCGAAGGCGCGGGTTACGCCGGAGGCATCATCACGGCAGCCGTCGACGGCCTCCGCGCCGCCAGAGAACTCGTCAGGCAGTATCAACCAGCGTCTTAAACTCACACGAAGGCACAATGTATTCATTCGACATGACACCGTCGCCACTTCGTGCCTTTGTGCCTTCGTGTGAGACAACGTCCGCCCTGCCAGAGATACGAACATGAGAGCCGCGCATCTCGACGGATCGACCGTCACTCTGCAGAACGACTATCCGAAACCGGAACCACCCGAAGGCGAGGTCCTCGTCCGTGTTCTGCGAGCCGGCATCTGCGAAACCGATCTGCAGCTCATGAAAGGCTACATGGGCTTTCGCGGCGTGCTCGGGCACGAG
>JAPOLP010000360.1 GCA_029977045.1 Planctomycetota bacterium | reverse complement strand
TGTCGTGGACGACCTTGCCGTGGATGTCGGTGAGGCGGTAGCGGCGGCCTTGGAACTTGTAGGTCAGCCGTTCGTGGTCGATGCCGCACAGGTGCATCAGCGTGGCGTGGAGATCGTGGACGTGTACCCCACCGGAGACGATGTTGTAGCCGAACTCGCACGTCTCGCCGTACTGGCTGCCGCCTTTGATGCCGCCGCCTGCCATCCAGATGGAAAAGCAGCGAGGGCGATGGTCGCGACCGTAGTTGTCCTTCGTCAGTCGACCCTGCGAGTAATTCGTCCGACCGAACTCGCCGCCCCAGGTGACCAGCGTGTCTTCCAGCAGGCCACGCTGTTTCAGATCCCTGATCAGCGCCGCTGACGGCTGATCGGTCTCCTGGCACTGCCGCTTAATGCCCGCCGGCAGGCCGCCGTGCTGATCCCAGCCCTGATGGTACAGCTGGATGAACTTGACGCCGCGCTCAGCCAGTCGCCGGGCCAGCAGGCAGTTGGCGGCGAACGTGCCTGGCTTCTTCGCATCCTCGCCGTACAGCTCGAACGTCGACTCCGGCTCACCCGAAACGTCGGTGACTTCCGGCACGCTGGTCTGCATTCTGAAAGCCATCTCGTACTGAGCGATCCGCGCTTCGAGTTCCGGGTCGCCGGTGGCTTCCTTCTCGATCGAATGCAGCTTGTTGAGCGAGTCGAGCAACTGGCCGCGGCTCGCCTGATCAACTCCCGCCGGGTTGTTCAGAAACAGCACGGGATCGCGGCCCGATCGGAACTGCACGCCCTGGTTCTCGGACGGCAGAAATCCCGAGCCCCACAACCTCGCGTACAGCGGCTGACCGCCCTTGCCTTTCGTGACGAGCACGACGAACGACGGCAGTTCTCGGTTGTCGCTGCCCAGCCCGTAATTCAGCCACGCGCCGATACTCGGTCGCCCGGCAAGCTGCACGCCGGTCTGCAGCATCGTAATCGCCGGGTCGTGATTGATTGCCTCGGTGTACATGCTGTGGACGATGGCGATGTCGTCTGCGATGCTCGCCGTGTGAGGCAGCAGGTCGCAAATCCACGCACCGCCTTCGCCATGCTGATGGAACGGAAAGATCGACCCGGCCATTGGCAGGATGGCCTGGTTACCAGACATCCCCGTCAGCCGTTGCCCCTGCCTCACGCTGTCCGGAAGTGGCTGCCCGGTGCGTTCGATGAGCGTCGGTTTGTAATCCAGCGTCTCGAGTTGTGATGGACCTCCGCTCTGAAAGAGGTAGATCACGCGTTTCGCTCGCGGCGCATGATGCGTCTCGGCAAGCACGCCGTGAGTGCCCTTTTCGGCGGCTGCCCGAGTCTCGTTCGCCAGCAGGTCCTGCAGAGCAATCGCCCCCAGCCCGCCACCCGTTCGAGCCAGCAGTTCGCGTCGCGTCAGTGGGAAGTCTGTCATTTGTCTGATCCCCGTAGGCCGGATCAAGCGAAGTGCCGCTCCGGCAATATCCTCATCGACTTTCATCAACCATCTGCATTGTGCTGCCGGAACTCGCTTCGCTCGGTCCGGCCTACGTCTTACCTCTTCGTCACACACTCGTCGTAATTCATCAGTGCCTGCACGACGGTTGTTAGCGCCGCGTGGTCAGCCGTGTTGAGCCCTTCGGGCTGAGGAGATTCGCCCGTCGTCACGTACTCGCGAGCCTTGTCTGCCTGTCCGGCGAAGTGCTCGCGTTGCAACGTCAGCAGTTCGGTCAGCACGTTGACCTCGCGTTCCGCTGGTTGCCGACTGGTGAGCAGCCGAAACGCGTCGCTCACCTGAGCGGTTTTGTCTTTCGGATGCCTGCTCATCAGCGACGCCGCGAGCACGCGAGCGGCTTCGACAAACTGCGGATCGTTCAGCAGCGTCAAGGCCTGCATCGGTGTCGCGGTTCGTTCTCGGCGCGTCAGACAGAACTCACGCGACGGCGCATCGAACGTCGTCATGCTCGGCGGCGGCGAAGTGCGGCGCCAGAAGGAGTACAGGCTGCGGCGATACAGCCCCTCGCCTTTGGACGGCGAGTAGCGTTTGCCGGTCCCCGACTCGGACCACAGCCCCGCCGGTTGATACGGATAAACGCTTGGCCCGCCAACATTGCGCACCAGCAGGCCGCTGACTGCCAGCGCGTTATCTCGAACCTGCTCCGCCGACAGCCGATGCCTCGGCCCTCGCGCCAGCAACACGTTCTGCGGATCCGCCAACCAGGTCTGCTCATCAGCCGGCGTCGACGACTGCCGGTACGTTGCGGACAGCGCAATCGTCCGAGACAGCTCGCGAACGTCCCAGCCGGAATCCATGAAGCGTCGAGCCAGCCAGTCGAGCAGTTCCGGATGCGTCGGCACGTCGCCCTGGCTGCCAAAGTCCTCAGTCGTCGCGACGAGACCGCGTCCAAAGAAGAGCCGCCAGAACCGATTGACTGCGACGCGAGCCGTCAGCGGGTTGCGTTCGTCTACAAGCCATCGAGCGAAACCCAGCCGGTTGCGCGGATACTCGTCCGGCCACGCAAAGATGGACTCTGGACCGCCAGGCGAAACCGCATCGGTCGGCGCGTCGTAGGCACCGCGAGCAAGCACGAACGTCGGTCGCCGCCCCGGCATTTCCTCCATGGCCATGATCTGCCGCACCTGGCCGACGAGTTCGTTCTCGGCCTCACGCAGCTTTCTCAGTTCGGCGACGGTCGAGCGGTATTCTTCGCTCTGAGTCAGCAGCCAGTGCTCGTTGCTCGCGGCCTCGTCTTCAGGTGGCGTCACGCCCGCGAGCATTGCGATCTGCACCGTCGAGAGCCGCTCTGTAAAGACCTGCAGATCGTCGACTGCTCCGTGTCGGAAACCTACGTCACGGAACCGGGCTCCGAGTGCCAAGCGGGCATTGCCGACGTCGTAATCACCCCACTCTTTGCGATGAGCTATGTCGCGTGACAGTCGGTCACGAATCGTCTTCGTCTCGACCTGCCGGCCATTAACGAACAGCCGCAGCCCGGAAGCCTGACTGCTGCCGTCGTACGAGACTGTCAGCGTCGACCACTCGTTGAGCGGTACGGGCTGAGTTGCTCGAACGCGGATCGCGTTGCCCGGCCAGAAGTGGATCAGTGACGCCGTCGGATGGCCCTTGTCGAGCAGCAGCGAGAAGCCGCGAAACGCCGAGTCCTCCGCCGCTCGTGACTGATGCACAACAACCACTCGCGGCGAGTGTTCTTCCGGTCGCACTTTGATCGAAAGCGTGAACGGACTCGTGCGGGACAGTTCCGGCGCGTCCTTCGGGACGAAGGCGTCGTCACCGCCGAAGCGGATGGCTTTGTCGTTTTCCGCTCCTGAAGATCCTGGCACGAGCTGCTGGTCGCCGCTGGCTGCTGCCTGGTCGAAGTTCTCGGTCAGGGCGGCTTTCGGCAGCATAACTGGCTCGGATGTTTCAGCGGCCGCGTTTCGTTTCGATCGTGGAGCGATCAACGACTTTGACAGGCTCGCCAGTTTGTCGCTCTTCTGGCGAATCTCAGTCAGCAGATCGAGATGTCGCTGTTGCTGATCGCCTTCGTACAGCAGCAGCGTCGGCGTAGGCGCGGTTTCGGTGAAGTGCGAGTACAGCCCGTGCTCGTCGATGTTGTTGAAGATCGACTGCAGGCCGTAATAGTCGCGCATCGTGATCGGGTCGTACTTGTGATCGTGGCAGCGGCTGCATTCGAGCGACAGGCCGAGCATCGCGTTGCCCATCGTGCGAACGCGGTCAGCGACGTACTCGACCCGGAACTCGGCCTCGATACTGCCGCCTTCGTTCGTCTGCCGGTGCAGCCGATTAAAAGTCGTCGCGAGCCGTTGATCCGTCGTCGCGTCAGGCAGCATGTCGCCGGCGATCTGCCAGACGAGAAAGTCGCGATAGGACTGGTTCTGCTGGAACGAGCGGATCACCCAGTCTCGCCACGGCCAGACGTGCATGTCCCGGTCAGCCTGATAGCCGAACGTGTCCGCGTAGCGAGCCGCGTCGAGCCAGTCTGCCGCGAACCGCTCCGCACACGCCGGCGTATCGAGCAGCCGGTCAACGACTTTCTCAAACGCCGTGTCCGAGTTGTCTGCAACAAACGCGTCGATCTCGTCGAGCGTCGGCGGGAGCCCGGTCAGATCGAACGTTACTCGCCGCAGCCAGCGTTCGCGAGTCGCCTCTGCCGCCGGTTTGAGCTTATCGGCCTGCAACCGCCGCAACACAAACGCGTCGACTCCGTTACGAATCCAGTGTTGCGGATCGTCGGTCGCTGGCACGGTCACCTGCTGCGGCACGCTGACGAACGCCCAGTGCGGCTCGTATTCGGCTCCGGAATCGATCCAGTCCCGCAGCAACTGAATCTCTTTCGCGTTGAGCTTCTTGCGGGTTTCAGGCGGCGGCATGACGAGATCGACGTCCAACGAAGTGATGCGAACGATCAACTCACTCTCGCCCGACTTCTCCGGCACGATCGACGACTCAATCGCCGATTCCCGCTCATCCAGCCGCAGCTCCGCCTCACGATGCTCAGCATCCGGCCCGTGACAGGCAAAACACTTGTCCGACAGAATCGGTCGGATATCGCGTTTGAAATCGATCGGCTCGTCAGCCACCGCATTCGGCGGATGCGCGAAACCCAGAACGACAATCTGACACAGCAAGGCCGCGAGCAAACGCCGCCAGCGACTGCGACCTGGATCACAACCTGCCAACGTCTCGTCCGAACAATCCTGCGGATTCCGGTTCTGGCTCATCAGAACTTCCTCACACGAAATCGAAGGCAGGCCGTATCGCTGGCGAATACGCTCGGCCAGTTCAAGTGGCAGGCCGTTTTCGATATCCTGGTCCGTCGGCTGACAAATGAATTCGCCCTCAGTCCGTTCAGATTGAAGGCTCAGTCGCGGAACATCATACCGGCTCGGCGCGAGCAACCTGAACTGTACCCGCAGACTGCCCTCTTCCAGATTCTTCAGAAGGAACCATCCATGACAGTTTCTCATCAGACAACGCGGCGCCAGTTTCTGAAATCAACGGCGGTCGCGGGAGCAGCCAGCCTGTTTCTGCCTCGTGGCGAGCGGGCGTTCGGCTATGAGTCGCCGAACGAGCGACCTGTGTTAGCGACGATCGGGCTGCGGAACCAGGGCTGGGCGATCACCAGCAAGTCGTTCAAGTTCGCTGACTTCGCCGCGCTGGCCGATGTCGACTCGAACGTGCTCGGCGACAACGTCGAGAAGGTCAAGAAGGCCCAGGGCAAGGCTCCGGATTCCTACGGGGACTACCGCAAGGTGCTCGACCGCAAGGACATCGACGCGGTCATGATCGCCACGCCGGACCACTGGCACACGAAGATCGCCGTCGAAGCGATGCTCGCCGGCAAGGACGTCTACTGCGAAAAGCCGCTGACGCTGACGATCGCCGAAGGCAAGTTGATCGAGGAAATGGTCAAGAAAACCGGTCGCGTCTTCCAGGTCGGCACGATGCAGCGGACCGAGTCCGACAAGCGGTTCATCCAGGCCGTCGCTCTGGTTCGCGCCGGTCGGATCGGCACGGTCAAGAAGGTCACGGCCGGCATCGGCGGCTTCGGCCCATCGCCGAAGATTCCGGTCGCTCCGGTTCCGGAAAGCATCGACTGGGATTTCTGGCTCGGACCAGCACCGAAGGTTCCCTACCGGGCACTGCCCGAGATGCGGGAAGGCTACGGCGGCGGCGTGCCGCTCTACAGCAACTGCCACTACTCGTTCCGCAACTGGCACGCGTACTCGGGCGGCAAGTTGACCGACTGGGGTGCCCATCACGTCGACATCGCCTGCTGGGCGATCGGCGCGACCGAGACCGGCCCGAGCAAGGTCACACCACTCAACTACACGCTGCCGGTTGAGTACAAAGATGGCTACGCGGTCGTCGACGATCAGTACGACATCGCGACTAACTACAACATCAAGGCCGACATGCCAAACGGCGTCGAGCTGCTGATCACCGACGAAGGCGACAACGGCATCCTCTTCGAGGGGACCGAAGGCCGCTTCTTCGTCAACCGGGGCAAGATCACTGGCGCGCCGGTCGAGAATCTGAAGACCAACCCGCTGCCAGACGGAGCACTCGAAGAGGTTTACGGCGGCCCGATCGCCGCAAACCACACGGCCAATTTCATCGACGGCATGAGGGCTCGCAAGCAGCCGATCTCCGACGTCTGGTCCCACAACCGGATGCTCGAAATCTGCCACCTGGCGAACATCGCAATGCGACTCGACCGGGCTCTCGAATGGGATCCGGTCAAGCGCGAGATC
>JAPOLP010000391.1 GCA_029977045.1 Planctomycetota bacterium | reverse complement strand
CCGCGGCGCGAGTCCGATGCGCTGACCTGGTTCGTCGCCAGCGAACTGCCCGGTCTGCTTGACGACGACGACTTTGCTCCCGTGCGAGGATACCTCTACCGCGACGGAGCGGGCCAGGACGCGCAGCGGTTGATCGACCTCAGCCGGAACATCGGCGGATTGTTTGACCGCTATCTGCTGTTTCGGCCCGAGCTGATCGCCGCCTGGCAGCAGTCGCTCGACTGGCCTTACGCGGACTCAGGTCGCGGTGGCCAACCAGGTGAGCGGCCAGTAGAAGCGGCCTGGCAACGCAAACTCTGGCAACGCGTTGAAATTGCCAGTGGTTTCCGGCCAGTCGCGGCAATGATCGACGACCTCGCGATGCGGCTCGATGAACTGGACGACGATACTCGCGCGGAACTGCTCCCCGAGCGGCTGAGTCTCTGGCTGGCTGGCGGAGTCGCACCGGCGATGCTGTCGCTGATCGAAGTTGTTGGTCGGTACGTCGACGTCTCACTGTTCGCGCTCGCACCGGCGACACACTTCTGGAGCGACATGCAGGGACGCCGTGGCCTGCTCCGACGGCTGCGGGAAAGCCAGCAGTCACTGCACGAGTTCTGCCGCCAGAACCACATCTACCTGCTGCACCCACTGTTGGCCTCAATGGCCGAACCCGCCCGGCAGCAGCAGATGCTGATGGTTGACTGTGACGCCGAACCCTGGCAGTGGCACGAGATCGATGAGCCACCTCCTGACGCGGGTCGGCCACAGAAACAAACCGCGAAGCGACAAGCCGACTCGCCGCAGATGCTCCTCTTCTCTGAAGACGATGATGAGAACGACGTCGCCATCGTCGACGAGGCTGCGGCGCCACAATTACTGCTCGACTGGCTGCAGCGAGGCGTTCGCGCGGCCCGCGAGCCGAAGCCGCAAGTACTGCCACGCGACAGCAGCGTGCGGATTCACAATTGCCACAGCGCCGTTCGCGAGGTCGAAGTTCTCCGCGATGCGATCCGCGAGGCACTTGAGGATTCTCCGTCTCTGACACCTGAAGACGTCCTCGTCCTCTGTCCGGCTCTCGACGATTACGCTCCGTTGATCGAGGCTGTCTTCGGCGGCTCGAAACGCAGCACTGACGGCCAGATTCCGTATCAGATTCTCGGCCTCTCGCCACGCCGCGAACGTCCGTTCGTCGATGCCTGGTTGCGGTTGATCGCGGCTCTGCAGAGCCGCTTTGAGGCCAGCGTCATCCTCGATCTGCTGGCGTGCGAACCGATCCGCCGCCGAGCAGGCTTCGACGAGTCCGACGTTGAACGCATCGCCGAGTGGATCGCCGACGCCGCGATCCGCTGGGGCCTCGACTCCGAGCATCGGATCGCCGAGGGACAACCGGAATCAGACCTCAACACCTGGCAGTTCGGACTCGACCGTCTGCTGCTCGGCTACGCGATGCCGCCTGGTGGCGGACAGCTTGTCGGCGATACGGTCGCGCTTGACCGTGTCGAGGGCCTCGGCGGCAACTCACTCGGACGACTTGCCACGTTGATCGACCGGCTGGCCGACTGGAAGCGCCGACTCGAATCGTCGCGATCCCTGACCGACTGGCAAAGCCTGCTCGGTCGAATGAGCGACTCGTTGCTCGATGCGGAATTCGACGAAACCGGCTTACAGCAGATTTTCGACGCGCTGAACTCAGTCGCGACGCTTGCGAACGCAGCGGGATTTGAAAACGAGGTCTCGATCTCTGTGGTCGCTCGCGAGATCGAACGACTGGTCGAGGACGCCCCTGGCAGCAGTGGCTTTCGAGCGGGCGGCGTCACGTTCTGCAGCCTCGACGCAGCCCGCTGCCTGCCGCATCGCGTTATCGCACTGCTCGGCATGAACGAAGCCACGTTCCCTCGTCGCGACCGGGCACTCGGCTTCGATCTGATGGCACGACGAAAACAGATCGGCGATGTTTCTCCGCGCGACAGTGATCGGCAGTTGTTCCTCGATGCCCTGCTTGCCGCAGAAGACCGATTCATTGTGGCGTACCAGGGCCAGGATGTTCGCGGCAAGTCTCAGCGTTCCGCGTCAATCGTCGTCGAAGAACTGCTCGACCTGCTGGACCGCTGCGATGAGAGAGTGCCCGTGAGTGACCTCGCTTCCATCGCCCTCGAAGTCCCCTCTCCCCCGCTGGCGGCGTCCGAATGCAAAGAAGGCCCAACTGCGGGGGAGAGGGTTAGGGAGAGGGGGCCGCGAAAAGGATCCGCAACCAGTGCCCCCTCACCCCAGCCCTCTCCCCTGAAGTCAAGCCTAAACCGAGATCAATTGTCGCTCTCGTGGGAGAGGGAGCAATCGCACGGGCACTCGCAGCGGAACGGTCTGACAAGGCTCCGCGACGTGATCTGCGTCCGGCATCCGCTGCAGAGTTTCAACCCGGCGTACTTCGACGGCCAGGACGGTCGGCTGGTCAGTTTTGACGAACGCTCGCTCGACGCCGCGAGGAAACTGGCTGGCGAACTATCAGCTCCGCCCCGGTTCGCCGACAAGCCGCTCGAAATCGCAGACGACAGTCGGGAGATCCGCATCGAAGAGCTGGCTCGGTTGATTTCGGAACCGTGGCGGCTGTTCCTCGCAACGGCGGGAATCGGCTCGCTGGAGATTGAATCCGACATTGAAGACCGGGCTTCGCTGCTGCTCGACGGTCTCGACCGCTGGCAGCTCGGTGACGAGTGGCTCGATCGGCTGCTGCTCGACGAAGTCACTGAAGAAGCCATCGTGCGAGTCCTGCAGCGCAGCGGCAGCGTCCCGGACAACGGGCTCGGCGGCGTACTCCTCGGACAGATCGGCAGCGAGGCCGCCGGGGTTGTCGCTCAGATGCGGGATCTGAACTTCGTACCGGGACGCGAGCGTTTGGAAGTCGACGTCGATCTCGGCCAGTACCGAATCACCGGACGAGTCGACTACTGGTCCAATATCGGCCTGCGACAGGTCACGTTTTCCGAAGTCGGTGCCCGGCAGGAACTGAAGCTGTGGCTGCACCAGCTCCTGGCCAGCGCTGTCGGCAGCGATCCGAGCCCGTCGGCGATGATGCTCGGTCGCGGGCAATCTCGGATCGCGTTTCGCAGCCTCGAACCGCAAGCCGCGCGTGCGCGACTGACGCGTCTGGCTGAGCTGGTCGAGATTGCCCGCCGCTCGCCGCTGTTCTTCCTGGCGAGTGACGCGTCTGTCGAGCCGCTGCGCAAAGGCAAGCTGCTGTTTGACGATGAAGCGTCCGTGCGGAAGTTCCTGTCCGACGCGCGAGGCTACTTCGAAGAAGCTCGCGGCCACGCGACGCCGCCGTGCGAAGCGCCACATGTTCGAGCCGCGTTTGCAGGCGTCGATCCACTCAGCCTGACGTGCTCCGAGGTGCCGGGGCTCGACGCGTTCGGCAACGAGAATCTGTATGTCCGCATGGTCCGTGAGATCAGCGTGCCGATGCTCGACGCCGCTACGGAGGTGCCGCAATGAGCAGCTCCGGAAACATTCTCGACCCGGTGGCGATTCCGCTCGACGGCGTTCACAGCATCGAAGCGAGCGCCGGAACCGGGAAGACCTACACGATCACGACGCTGTATCTGCGGTACCTGCTCGAACTCGAACAGCCGGTCGAGCAGATTCTCGTGACGACGTTTACCGACGCCGCCACCGCCGAACTCCGCAGCCGACTGCGCGAGCGGATCACCGCCGCCAGAAATGTCGTCGCGGCGTTCGACGATCGAGCCGCTGCGGAAGCCGGTTCCGACGACGGTCAACTGCTGGCGATTCTAGAGCGCAGCGGAGCATGGCAATCCGATTCGCGAGAGAAAGTCACCGACCGGTTTGAAGCGGCACTGTTGAGTTTCGATCAGGCTCCGGTGTTCACGATTCACGGTTTCTGTAACCGCGTGCTGCAGGAGCTGGTGTTTGAAACCGGCACGCGATTCAACGTCGAACTCGTTTCGTCCGTCGATGACCTGATCGACGAGTGCGTTCACGATTTCGTTACCCGGCACTGGTGCGGTGAGGATTCGCGACTGCCCCGCTGGCTGCGTCTCGATCAGTCGCTGCTCGAATCGCTGTCGACTGCCGCTCGAGAAGCCGCCGAAAACCCGTCGTACCGCATCGTGCCGGAAAGTGAATTCGCGGGAGCAATCGGTAGGCCGGATCAAGCTCTGCGCCGCTCCGGCAGCAACTCGAAGCAAGGCGGCGAAACTGACGACGTGTTGCCGGAACGACGCTCCGCCTGGTCCGGCCTACTTGATGACCGAGTCATCTCCCAGGCTGACGAGTTGCTCGACGAACTGGCGGCGATCTGGCCGGACGCGAAGACTGAGATTCGCGAGTCACTGTTCGACGCACGCGACGCAGGGCTGCTCAACAAGAGCTGGCACGGCAAGCCGGGGCAGATTGAACAGGGGATCGAGTTTCTCGACGCGCTGGTGCGGACTCGGGCGACGGCTCTGTTCGTCATCAAGCTGAAGGATGGCGAGTGCGACATCCCGACGGACCAGCGACGACTTTCGCAGGAGTATCTGGAACGCAGCACGAAGGCCGGGAAGAAGGAACTGGTACCGCGTCATCGCGTGTTCGAAATCGTCGACGA
Source organism: Planctomycetota bacterium (assembly GCA_029977045.1). Lineage (GTDB taxonomy): Bacteria > Planctomycetota > Planctomycetia > Planctomycetales > Planctomycetaceae > JAPOLP01. The sequence goes on along the minus strand of JAPOLP010000391.1, from coordinate 1,306 downwards.
ACTGCTGAATCTCGCTCCGGCGATTGAACGTCTGCGGTCGCAGCTTCAGCGGGAACTGCTGGCGAGCGTCGCGTACGAGACTCGCCGCAACGTCGACCGGCAGAAACGCGAACGCGGCATCATGAGTTTCGGCGACCTGCTGCATCAGGTGGACGCGGCACTCGACGGGCCTCAGGGCGAACTGCTGCTCGGACAGCTTCGCGAGCGGTATCACGTCGCGCTGGTTGACGAATTTCAGGACACGGACCCGGTTCAGTTCCGCATCTTCAGCCGCGTGTTTCACGAAGCCGCGACCGCGGCAGCCGAGCCCGATGAATCCGCCCGGGCGTTCGTCATGATCGGCGACCCGAAGCAGTCGATTTACCGCTTCCGCGGCGCGGACCTGCAGGCCTATCTGCAGGCGACTCGGCAGACGCCCGTCGACAATCGGCACTCGATGGGTACGAACTGGCGCACGGACCGCTCACTCGTCGACGCCGTCCAGCGAATCTTTGAAACGTCCGGCGATCCGTTTCTCGACGACGAAATTGGCGTCCCACCTGTTGGTGCGAAATTCGACGACCGCCTCACCGAGCAGTCCGCCCTGATCGTCTCGCTGATCCCGCGTCCGGAAGGCGACGGTGACGACAAGCCGCTGTCCAAGGACGACGCCCTCGACATTGCTGTCCGGCGAGTCGCCGCCGATATCGCCGGGCAACTCGCATCGCGGCAACCGATCCCGCTGAAGAACGGTGACCAGCGAGCGATTCGAGCGTCGGACATCGCGGTGCTGGCTCGCAGCGGCAAGCAGTTGCGGGCGATCCAGGCGGCACTGCGAGATCTCCGAATTCCGTCTGTCCTGCAGACGGACGATTCGGTCTACTCGTCCGACGAAGCCGAGTCGCTGTGCCACGCTCTCCGAGCAGTTCTGTCGCCCGGTTCGCCAACGCTGCTCGCCAACGCGCTGCAGACGCCTGTGTTTGGCAAGACCGCGTCGCAGCTTGCGGAACTGGCTCACGATGCCGATCAGCTGGCAGATTACTCCGAGCGATTCCGTGACTGGAATCAGATCTGGCATCGCGATGGCGTGATGGTCATGTGGCGTCGGCTGCTCGACGATCAGAACACGATTGTCCGCCTGGCCGGACTGATTTCCGGCGAGCGGCAGATCACGAACCTGCTGCACCTGGGGGAACTGCTGCATCGGTATGCGTCGGAGAATCACTCCGGCCCCGACGCCCTGCTTCGCTGGTTCGAATCACAGGTCAACGATCCGCAGCCGCGCGACGACGAGGCACAACTGCGGCTCGAAACCGACGCCGACGCT
>JAPOLP010000796.1 GCA_029977045.1 Planctomycetota bacterium | reverse complement strand
TCCCGGAATATTCCACACCGTCCGGCCTGTCATGATCATCGTCCGCGACGGCGTGCAGACCGCACCGCTCCACGAACCCATATGGTGCGCGTCGTCGAGCACGATGCCTTCCTTCGCCAGCCGATCAAGATTCGGCGTCTGACAGACCGTGTTGCCGTAACAGCTCAACGTCTCCGGCGACTGATCGTCCGTCAGAATAAAGAGGATGTTCGGTCGATCCGTAGCGTGGGCCGACCGAAGACCTGCAAACGCGAGAATCAGCAACGCGACAGCAATTTGAAAACGGGGCATCTCAGTCATCCTCAAACAGGAAACGATCTGACGTTTTATTTGGCGGACTTCTTCTTCTGACTTTTCTTCCTGCCGCTGTCTGGCTTCTTCGCGGCGGGTTTCAGAATCAACGAGAAGTCATTCTGTTGAACACTTCCCGGTGTGCTGCGACCGGCGTCGATGGATCGCTGCATCAGAACTGTGAGTTCCGTCACGGCCTTCGATTTCTCGTCAGCGACGTTGTGCTTTTCGCTGAGGTCAGCCGCCAGGTCGTACAGCTCGCGGCGGCCATCTTTGAAGAAGATCAGCTTGTCGTTACCGCGGCGGATCGCGAGATCGCCCTGGCTCGACTGGTGGATCGTCGACTCGCGTGCTGCCGCAGCCTCACCGGTCAGCAGGCCAAGCAGACTGACGCTGTCTTCCGCTGCGTTATCCGGCAGCGTTCCGTTGGTGATCGCCGCCGCTGTCGCCATCAGGTCATTCAGGCAGATCGTTGCGTCACATGCCGATCCGGCTTTGACGTGGCCCGGCCAGCGGGCGACGAATGGGACGCGGTGTCCGCCTTCGTAGATGCTGCGTTTCGATTCCCGCAAAGGTGGATACTCGCGGTGCTCGGCGCCGTTGTCACTCGTTGCGATGACCAGTGTGTTGTCTGCGAAGCCGTTGCGTTTCAGCGCGTCAAGCAACTGACCGAGCATCGCGTCGCCCTGCAGGATCCAGTCGCCGTATTTCGAGTCCTTGCCGACTCGATCTTCCGCGCCGCTCTTGCCGGCGAACTCTGGCGACGGAAGGACGGGCGTGTGCGGCGGGCACATCGGGAAGTACAGGAAGAACGGCTTGTCCGAACCCGCACGCTGGTCGATCCAGTCAACCGCCTTGCGGATCATCAGCGGCTGATTCTCGACAGGCTCGACATTCGACACGACGGAGTTCTGTTCGATGATCGTCCCGATATTTCGCGCGTGCGTGAAACCGTAGAAGTAGTCAAAGCCCAGATCGTTCGGGCCTTCAGTCAGCTTCGCACCGATCGGCACGCGGTCCTGAGTCCCCGGTTTGCCATCCGCCCATGTCAGGCCGAGGTGCCACTTGCCAACACAGGCTGTCTCGTACCCGGCTCGCTTGAGCAACGACGCCACTGTCAGGCGGCTCGTTGGGATGATTGGCGGCGAGTACGTCGTCAGCACGCCGAACTGCCCGATCCGCGACGGGTACCGTCCGGTGAGCACGCCGTACCGGGTCGGCGTGCAGACCGCGGCTGCCGAATGAGCATCGGTAAACCGCATCCCGTCGCGAGCAAGCTGCTCGAAATGCGGCATCCGAAACGTCGTCTCGGCCCGGTAATTCGCAGGCTGCCCGTAACCGAGATCGTCAAAGAGAACGAAGACAATGTTCGGCTTCGCGGCAAACGCGATGGTCGACGATCCGCAGAAAACAACGGTCGCAGCAATCAGCCAGCGGAGTCTGGGAAGTCCAGTCATGATCATTTCCGGCGGTTTAATCACTCGGAAAGGAAGCCACGGATCAACACGGATGAAACACAGATCGAGTCTCAGCAGAAGCTGTCCGTCATCCGTGAAAATCCGTGTGCATCCGTGGCCAGAAACTCTTCCGTGACCTGAGGCTTAATTACATGCCGGCGGCCAGCGCCTCCAGATGCCGGCTGAAGTGGTCGGCCAGGACTTCGGTGTACGTGTCCGGGTGCGATTCCAGGACGGATCGCACTGCCGGTCCGAGTTCCGGGTCGGTCAGCGTCGAGCCGAACGTGCAGTGCAGAATCTGCCGACCGGGTTCGGTGAAGCCGAGCCCCTGCGGCACGTCGGCCCAGCATTCCAAATAAACCTGTTCGAGCCGTTTCGCGTCGAGATCGTCGCCAACCGGAACCGCGTCGTTCGTCGCTGAGACGTGATACGTCGCCTTGTCGACGTCGTACCGATCGCGACCAAACTGAACGATGCGGCGGAACAGAGCTACGTCGTGCCGGGCGACGACGCGGAGCGCTTCGAGATAACTCGTCCCCGCCGTCTTGACGTGAAAGCGGCCTTTCGTCGCACGAGCCAGTGCCGGATACATCGACAGCTTGTCCGACCCCGAGTGCAGGCTGAGCTTGTACGGTCCGAGCAGTTCGGCGATCGCCGCGTGATCGTTCAGCGAGGCTTCGAGAGCTGCGACGTCGCCCTTGTAGTCGACGCCTTTTTCAAGCTCGCCGATGAACCGCGGCGCCAGGCTGACGAGCTTCATGCCGCCTTTCAGACACTGGTCGGCGATGATGTAGTGCTCAGCCAGCGTCGTCGGCTGGTCCGTTTCGTCGACTGACAGTTCGATCTCGTAGTCGCGACCAGCAGACTCGTTGACGCAGCGAATGTGATCGCCCATCGCGAGTGCCCGTCGGATCGCGGCACCGTACTTCACGGCGGCACGCATACAGGCTTCTTCGGAGAACTCAATCGTCGCACCCGACTGCAGAGACACCGACTTTCCGAGATAGCTGTCGTACCACGAAGCCGAATCGCCCGCCGTCGAGAACTTCTCGCGCAGCGTCGCTTCGTCGTAGTCGTCCGCCCGCTGATCAACGTCGCCAGACGGATCGATCGTGAAGAACGTAAAACCGACGGCTGCCGTAACGTCGACGTCTTCCGGCGTCTTCAGATGGTCGGCGTCGGCTCCAATACGGCCTTCCCAGCCAGCGGCGCGAGCCCCGTTCATGGCGTCATCCATGACCTGCCGGGCCGTCCGCTGAGTTCGCGTCATCTCGCGAATCGACTGCTGCGGAAAGATCGGCTCGATTCCATTCGCCGACCGCTTCATCGCCTCAACATGCCCCGGCGTTGCCAGGCCAATCCGGTCACCAAATCCAAAACTCGGAGCCAGCCCGAGGGTCACACACTGATCACTCATGAGAATCTGCCTTCGTAGGGCCGGTTCCTGCCGGCCGATCAATCTGTCGTCGACAAAAAACTTGAATTCAACGCGGAAAACAGCGTCTAAACGCCTCGATCGTCTTCGCCGCGGCGGTTTCCGAATCCGGGATCGGAAACGCTTCAGCCGAGGCGTAGCCTTCGTAGCCCGTTTCGATAAGAGCCTCTGCAATCGGACCAAAGTCCATGTGACCGAGGCCGGTCGCCTGGCGATTGGAGTCAACGAAGTGGACGTGCCCGATGTAGCCCTTGCCAGCTCGGATTGCGGCGGGAAGATCGGCTTCTTCAATGTTCATATGGAAGAGGTCGGCGAGCAGCTTCACGTTGCTGGTCGACAGCGTCTGCAGATACGCGACACCGT
>JAPOLP010000404.1 GCA_029977045.1 Planctomycetota bacterium | reverse complement strand
GTCGAGCATTGGAAGGCGAAGGGCATCGACCTGACGCCAATCCTGACGCCGGCCATCAAGCCGCACGAAAACGTGCAGACCTACTGCACTATTTCTCAGAATCACGGCCTCGAAGAAGTGCTCGACAACGAGCTGATTAAGAAGTCGCTGCCCGCGATTCATGAACAGAAGCCTGTTCGCTTCGAGATGGAAATTGAGAATATCGACCGGGCATTCGGCACGATGCTCAGCCACAAGGTCTCGAAGGCCAACGGAGCAGAGGGCCTGCCCGACGACACGATCCATATCGATGTCAAAGGCTCGGCAGGCCAGAGCCTCGGTGCCTGGCTGGCTCCAGGAATCACGATCGAAGTCGAAGGTGACGCCAACGACTATGTCGGCAAGGGACTCTCAGGCGGTCGGGTCATCATCTACCCGCCGAAGGAATCGACCTTTGTGCCTGAAGAGAACATCATCATCGGCAACGTCGCCCTTTATGGAGCGACGGCTGGAGAAGCGTTCTTCCGCGGCATGGCGGCCGAACGGTTCTGTGTCCGCAACAGCGGAGCACGCGCCGTCATTGAAGGTGTCGGCGACCACGGTCTGGAATACATGACCGGCGGCCGGGCGATCATTCTCGGACCGACCGGACGCAACTTCGCAGCGGGCATGTCCGGCGGAATCGCCTACGTCTTCGCACCGGATCGCGATGAGTTCCGACTCAACTGCAATCTGGAACTCGTCGATCTCGAAGATGTCGAGGCTGAGGAAGACGTTGCAGAACTGAAGGAGCTGATCGAGAAGCACGCGAACTATACAGGTTCAACCGTCGCGTCAGGCATTCTCGATTCGTGGGACGAGTCACTGCCGAAATTCGTCAAGGTGATGCCGCGTGACTACAAGCGGGCGCTGGCCGAAATGGCTGCCGAAGAAGCGGCAACCGCAGCCGCCGGCAACTAAGTCCTGCGAGTCAGTTCCGTTTACACCTGAGTCCATTGTTGAAATACAAACGCTCCGGCATCAGTCCGGAGTGTCGGTCGGAATAAAGAAAGTGAGTTGAATCATGGGCGACCCGCGTGGGTTCATGACGGTTGATCGAAAGACTTATTCAGAACGTGATCCGGCAGAGCGGGTCGCGGATTGGAATGAATTTCACATCGATCTGCCGGTGGTCGAACTGCAGCAGCAGGGCTCGCGGTGCATGGATTGCGGTGTTCCGTTCTGCCACACCGCCGACCTGATGGCGAATATGGCTGCTGGTTGTCCTGTCCGTAACCTCATCCCGGAATGGAACGACCTGATTTACCGTGGCCACTGGCGGGAAGCACTCGACCGCCTGCAGAAGACGAACAACTTCCCGGAGTTTACTGGTCGTGTCTGCCCGGCTCCGTGTGAAGGTTCCTGCGTGCTCGGGATTCACGAACCGCCGGTGACCATTAAGCAGAACGAACGCTCGATTGTCGATCGTGGCTGGGAAGAAGGCTGGATCGTTGCCAAACCGCCAGCAAAGCGGACCGGCAAGAAGGTCGCTGTTGTTGGATCGGGCCCTTCGGGACTCGCCTGTGCCGCGCAGCTCAACAGTGCCGGGCACGAAGTGACGGTCTTCGAGCGGGCAGACCGCATCGGCGGCCTGCTGATGTACGGCATCCCGAATATGAAGCTCGACAAACAGAAAGTCGTGCAGCGCCGCGTGGACCTGCTGGCTGCGGAAGGAGTTGTTTTCAAAACTGGTGTGGAAATCGGCAAAGACCTGCCTGCCGCACAGCTCATGGCCGACTTCGACGCCGTTGTTTTGTGTGTGGGAGCAACGAAGCCGAATGACTTCTTTGCCAAGACACCAGGCCGCGATCTCAAGGGAATCCATTTTGCGATGGAGTTCCTCACGAAAAACACGAAGAGTCTGCTCGATTCAAATCACGAAGACGGGCAGTACATCAGCGCGAAAGACAAAGATGTTGTCGTAATCGGTGGTGGTGACACGGGCACAGACTGTATCGGAACGTCCATCCGGCACGGCTGTCGGTCACTGGTGACATTTGAAATTGTTCCACAGCCACCAAACGTTCGTGCGGCAGACAATCCCTGGCCGCAGTGGCCGAAAGTTCTGCGGACCGATTACGGCCACTATGAGGCAGCGGCTCGATTTGACTACTCCGCATTTCCGGGCAAGCAGCTGCCGGGCGATCCCCGCGAGTTCTCTATTCAGACGACAGAGTTTCTGGGTGACGATGATGGAAATCTCCGTGGTGTAAAAACCGTCCGAGTCGACTGGAGCAAGCCTCAGGCTGGCGGTCCTCCATTTACAGTCGTGGAAGGCAGCGAACAGGAATGGCCCTGCCAGCTCATCATGATGGCACTTGGTTTCAGCGGTCCGGAGCAGGTCATCGCCCAGGAACTGGGACTCGATTGTGATAAGCGATCGAACTTTGCTGCTGAATACGGGCGTTACGCGACGAATATCGATCGAGTCTTTGCTGCAGGCGACTGTCGCCGCGGCCAGAGCCTGGTCGTCTGGGCCATCAACGAAGGCCGCGAGGCAGCCCGTGAATGCGATCGTTACCTGATGGGGACCACGCGTTTGCCATAATCAGGCACGTGAAACGAACTCGCACCGCTTAATGCCGATTGCTACGACGGTCCGTTTTGCGCCTGGCAGTGGCGCGTTGCGTGGTAATCGCTGCAAATTGCAATAACGGATTTGTATTCGGCACGTCAGTGTGCAACGATCCGGGCATGGGCTGCGTTGACTCGGGAACGTTCTCCTGTCGTTAATGCGACGGTGAGACCCATACAGTTCAAAACCTGGAGAATTCAATGGCGAAAAAGGGTGCAAAGCGTGACGGCAGCAAGAGTGTTGCTATTCAGAACTACCTCGATGCTAATCCAGGCGTCGGAGCACAGGCCGTGAAGGATGCGCTGGCGAAAGATGGCGTTGACGTTTCTGTCGGTCTGGTGAACAAAGTGAAATATGCAAAGCCGTCGGGCAAGGCTGGAAAAAAGAAGGCAACGGCGCGACGCGGTCGCCCGAAGGTGACTGGTGGAGCGAGCACGAGCGATCAGATTCGTGCGTACATGGATGCAAATCCAACGGCGACGCGTCCGGAAATTCGCGACGCGTTGAATGCTCAGGGCGTTGGAGTTTCCACGTCGCTGGTGAACGCCGTCTATGTGAAATACCTCGCCAAGCAGGGTAAGAAGGTCAAGTCAGCTCGTGGCGGTCGACGCGCCGGACGCCCGGCAGCAGTTCGTTCGGCTGCTCCGCGAGCAAACGCAGTAGACGGAAGTCAGCTGTCTGCTGCGGAACTGATTAACGCCAAAGGTCTTGTTGATCAGCTCGGTGGAATTGAGAAAGTCCGCCAGGCGCTCTCGCTGCTCGAACAGCTTCAGTAAGCCTGCAGCAGTTCAGACGAACATGCAGAAAACGGGCGGCTGGTTTAAATGCCAGTCGCCCGTTCATCTTTGCGCCGATAGCAAGATCGCTTAATTGATTCGTATCGTCAGGCGGTGATCGTCAATTGTGGCATGTCGGTGGCGGTGGCTGTCACTCGTCCGATGACTGAGACGTCGAAGGCGTCACTACTGGCGTTATGTAGTTCCGGCAGCCTAGTGGGCGATAGGGCAATAAGAAGGCCGCCCGATGTTTGCGGGTCGAACAGTGCCGCCCATTGCGGTAGCTTTGTCAGGGCATGGTTCTCGACGGTTATTCTGTCGGTGATTGCCTGATTCGCGGGAGCAAGAGTGCTCTCGATTCCGGCTGCCGCCAGTTCTGCAAAGCCATCAATGAGCGGGATGCTTTGCAAAATCAGTTCGGCAGAGGCTCCGCTGGCGTCGAGCATCTCGAAGAGGTGCCCGGCCAGTCCGAAGCCGGTGACGTCGGTTATCGCGGAGGCCCCGATCGATCGTGCAACTTCAGCTGCCTTTCGGTTTGGCTTCAGCATGACGTGCTGCAACTGGTCGACCCAGTTCGCGCGAGTGTGAGCCTGGGGGATGCCGGCGAGCAGCGTTCCCGTTCCGAGTGGTTTTGTCAGAACGAGCAGGTCACCAGGTTTTAGACCGGCCTTCTGCAGAGGCTGCTGGCCGTCGAGTGTTCCGATGACGGTAAAGCCGATGCTTAGCTCGGCACCTTCGATCGTGTGACCACCGAGGAGTTCGACATTTGCCGCGTTGAATTCCGCGAGACTTCCGGCGAGCAGGTGCGCGAGTAACTCGGACTGCTGCTGCGGCGAACCTACGGGCAACTGCACTGTGGCGAGCGCCCCCGTTGGCCGGCCTCCGGTTGCCCACAGGTCGCTGAGGGAGTTCAGCGCGGCGATGCGTCCGACGAACCAGGGGTCGTCGAGAAACGGCTGAAAGAAGTCGACGGAAATCAGGTCTGGCGTGCCGGACTGTGGATCGAGCCGGGCTGCGTCTTCGGCGGCTTCAAACGCTCGATGTTTGATCTGCGTGTTGCCAGCGTCTGAGTCTCGCAGGCGTTCAAAGGCGGCGTTAAGAACGTTCGCCCCGGCTTTGCCTCCACAACCGCGGCAGCGCATCTGCGGCGCTGATTCGTCTGCAGGAGTCGCAGCGGCGGTCTGCGTCGCCATCGGACGATAGTCCTGAAACATCCGCATGAACTTGCGGTCAATGTGGTCCTTGTACTTCCAACACCATCGACCTGAGGCCGCGATCCGTTTGTAGTTGAGAAAGGCGCCGCCATCGCCGTCGGCCAGCAGCGAGAGGAATCCCGGCTGCGGCGGGTACGGTTTGAGTGGCTGATTTCTCAGGAAACGACTGAGGTTCTCCCACAGAAGCGGGCCTTCGCGCACGGCGTACACGCCCGACTTCGCGACCGGCGAATGAATCAGGGAGGCGGAGTCTCCGACGGCAAACACTGGGTAGCCCGACGTGGACTGCAGATTGCGATCGACGGCCAGAAAGCCATCGTCGGCTTTCGGGAGATCGGTGTGCTGGATCAGCCGCGGTGGAGCGGCTCCGGTTGACCAGATCACGATGTCGACTGGCAGTTCTTCGCCGTCGGAAAGTTGAAGCGACTCAGCATTGACTGCCTCGACGCGCACACCGGACCGCAGCCGGATGCCACGGCGGCTCAGCTCGTCAGTCACTCGCCGAATCGTGCCTGGCAGATAGCCACCCAGAATCGCTGGGCGCGAGTCGACAAGGCTCACTTCCGCCGCAACGCCATCGCGTCGCAGGATCGCTTCGAGGCACAGGCAAATCTCGACGCCCGCCGCACCGCCACCGACAACGACTGCTCGAACTGGAGACTGGCCTGAGATGCCTCGGTCGGACTCTCGCAGCGAGTCGAGACGTTCCGCAAGCTGTTGTCGAAACGTGGCCATCGGTTTGATCGGGATGCAGCACGGGACGTCGCGCCAGCGGTCACCGCCAGCCGGCATCGAACCGACACCGACCGATGCGACGTCGAAGCGGATCGACGGGCGCTAACAGAAGTGGACTCGCCGTTTCTCACCATCAATGCGGACTGCCTCGTCGACGATCAGCCGGACTCCGCTGGGAGCAACGAAGCGCCAGAGATCGACCTCCATTTCTTCCGGCTCGTACAGGCCAGCCAGCGTTCCGGGCAGCATTCCCGAGTAAGTCGCCCGGCTGAACGGTGAGACCAGCGTCAGTCGCGTGTCGGGCAGCGGATTCATCCGCCACATGCGGACGATGTGCATGTTGGTGTGGCCGGCACCGACGAGCACGATGTCGCGGCTGGGAAGTCGTTCATCCATGCGGGCAGTCTCGGAGCGGCGGCGGAAGGGCAGGGCAGTGAGCGGGACGTGTCGCGTCGAGCGAGTCGGC
>JAPOLP010001110.1 GCA_029977045.1 Planctomycetota bacterium | reverse complement strand
GATCGGCTGGACGCGGCACGCTGATGATTTCCGCATTGTCGACGCGACATTCTCCTTCCGGGCAGCCGCGTTTGATCGCGACGAGGTTCACGTCGAACTTCGTCCGCAGAGCCAACGTCTGCAGCGTGACGTTTTCCCACGATGGCGGAGCGGTAATTTCAACCAGTGAGAAGCCGGACGCGAGATCGATCACGTCGCTGAGCCGCGGATTGGCAAGCCGCCGCGCCATCTGCTCGCCAGCGCTCGTTTCCGGCTGGATGACTTCGTGCGCTCCAATCTGGCCGAAAATCTCAGCGTGTGTTGCCGTCTGAGCCCGGCAGATCACACGTGGCACCTTCAGCTTCTGCAGAAGCACCGTCGTCAGCAGCGAGGCCTCGAAGTTCTCGCCGATCGATACAACCGCGACGTCGACCTTGTCGACTTCCTGAGCGAGCAAAGCTTCGCGATCGGTCGAGTCCAGTCGCACGGCCAGGTCAACGTGGTCCTTCGCCTCGTTGACCAGCTGCATCGACCGGTCAATCGCCAGCACCTGGACGCCGCGTTCAGCCAGTTGCCTGGCGAGTGCCATTCCAAACCGTCCCAGTCCAATTACTGCAACTCGTCGCACAGGTTGTCTCCCGGCAGGTTCGTCGATCGCGTTTGCCGTTATCTGGCCGTTGTCTCGTGAAGTTTCGGGTTCGACAGGTCCAGGCGGTACATGATCTGGTTGTAGTCGTACCGCGGTGTCCGCTGCTCATTCCCCGAAAACGTGTGAGTGTACGTCCCCTCGAAGTAAATCAGCCGCCCGCCGTCCTGATCGAATACGGGATGATGCCGCGGGTTATAAAAGCTGTATTTGTCGTGCGTGACAACTTTCGTCGCCCGCGTCCAGGGGCCGATCGGTGAGTCGGCCTCGGCGTACCAGACTTCACCGAGCAGTGACGTTCCGAAGGTCTCGGTGAAGATCATGATCCAGCGATTGCGGTAGGCATTGAACGTGACGGTCCCTCGATGCGCGACAACGGCCTTGTCTGATGCCGAGTCGGTGAAGCGGAAGTAACGCTCGTCATTCGTCAGCTTTCCGGAACGCTGTAGCTTCTGTTCGAGCTGGTGGGTCGGTACGAGCGTCCCGCGTTTCCAGCCCCAGACGAGTTCGCCTGCGGCGTCGCGGTCGAGTTCGTATGAATCGGCGGTGCTGCCTGGCTTGAAGCAGGACCAGCTTTCGTACTGCGCGGGATCGAGAAACGCTTCCGCCGTCGCGCGAACGCGAACCAGCGGGTAAGGCGACGCGAAGTAGACGTACTCGACGCCATCTTCCGAGTGCCGAAATGTGTGGGCACCCGACTGAGTGAACTCGTCCTCGCTGAGCGTCTTCGTCTTCTCGAACAGTTCGGCGTCCGCGTCGAACTCGCAGATCCCGCGTTCGTAGATCGACAGCGGCGGTCTGACTTTCACATAGCGGGCGAACATCCGCTCGTTGCCAGTCGCGTCGGGTACGACCGTCAGACCGTCGATCCAGGTTGGCCCCTGGCCGGGCATCCGGCAGGTTTCTTTGGCGAAACCGTCCGGTCCGACGAAGTAGTTCAGATTGACGCCAGCGCTCGGGTCGAGCCCTCCCTTGTTCGGCAGGTCCGACGTTGCTCCCGGAACATGAAAATTGCCGAGCGGATATTTCGGTCGGTTCGTGTCGCCCCAGAACCAGTACAGCCGCCCGCGAAAGACCGCGTTCATGACGCTGTCCTGCCCGAGCACCTGGGCGTTGAGCAGCGGCTGCTGAATCGGCACTTTATCGCCGAGCAGCACGCTGTCCCGATAAATTCCGCCGCCCGTGATCCGGTACAGCCGCTCGGCCAGATTCAGCCGCTTGATCTTCAGCGTCGTCGAGCCGCCGGGCACCGTCTGAACTCGCGCCCCACGAATGCCGAACCCGTCGGCGGCGAACTCGTACCCGTGGCTGCTGACGTTGAAGAAGACCGTCTGATCCATCAGCCCCGGCTCGTTGAACGCGACTACGCCTGCTGAGTCCGTCCAGTACGAGACGCCGTGGACCGTCTTCAGCTCAACAAGCGGCACGCCGCGTCCAGTCGCGTCATCGACGACCTGAATACGGAAATAGTCGCCGGGATCGGCAGAAGCGAGATTGGCAATTGCGAGGAGAAGGTAGACGGCGATCGAAATCAGCATCGATATCCGAGCATGACGCTCCCTCTCCCCCGAATTGCTGGATCGGATACGGAAGCGACATGACTTCGGGGGAGAGGGCTGGGGTGAGGGGGCCGTG
>JAPOLP010000118.1 GCA_029977045.1 Planctomycetota bacterium | reverse complement strand
TTCAGCCGATGGAGATCTCGATCGGAGACTTCATCTGCAACGGCGGCGAAGTGCCGGCGATGCTCATCATCGAGACAGTCATCCGGATGATCCCGGGCGTGCTCGGCGATGAAACCAGCAGCAAATACGAATCGTTCGCTGAGAAAGGATTGCTCGAGTATCCGCAGTACACGCGGCCTCGGGAGTATCGCGGGATGGAAGTTCCCGAGATCCTGCTCAGTGGCGATCACAAGGAAATTGACCGCTGGCGGACGGAACAGTCCGAGCGGATGACTCAGGAACGACGGGAAGACCTGTTCGAGTCTTATCGAGAACGGTTTCCCGAAGAACCACCTGAAAAGAAACGACGTCGGCGCAAGCCAGCATCGACGGACAACGAATAAACCACTCCACTCACATTTCTGCCCAGCTGGCGATTGTTGCCAGTCACGGCGGAGCAAGTACCGGCTCGACGCAGTCAGGCACCTATGCAGCACAAAGGGTTTGAACCATGCGTAACGAACTGTTCAACGTGATCGAAGGCAGCAGCCTGCGTGAAGAACCACTGAAGTTCACGATCGGCGATACCGTCGACGTCCACTGCCGAATTCAGGAAGGCAACAAGGAACGAATCCAGGTCTTCACAGGCGTCGTCATCGCCCGTAAGGGCAGCGGCATCAGCGAGACGTTCACCGTTCGCCGCATCGTCGCGGGTGAAGGTGTTGAGCGTATCTTCCCGCTGCACACGCCGAAGATCGCCAGACTCGAAGTGAAACGTCACGCCCGCATCCGTCGTGCGAAGCTGTACTACCTCCGCGATCGCGTCGGTAAGGCAACCCGTCTGGTCGAACGCCGTCCGCGTAAGGGCGAAGCCGAGACATAAGCCGCTTGAGGCTCCTGCTTCGGCAGCGATTAAACAACGAGAAAGCCCGGTCGGAATCGACCGGGCTTTCTGCTGCGCTACTGTGAATTGTGGTGGTTTCGGATCACCTCTTACGCAGAGCTGATCCGGCCTTCGAGCAGTCGTTCGACATACTTGCCCAGGATATCGGTCTCGATGTTGACCGGGTCGCCAACGTTGCGGATGCCCAGCGTCGTGACTTCCAGCGTGTGCGGGATTAAGGCGACGCTGAATCGATCGTCCTCGACGCCGACAACGGTGAGGCTGATTCCGTCAACCGCGACCGAGCCCTTCGACACGAGCAGTCGAGCCAGCAGTACCGGAACGCGAAACCACATCGTGACCCATTCGCCATCGCGATCGATCGACACGACCTCGCCAACGCCGTCGACGTGCCCCTGCACAAAGTGACCGCCAAGTCGCCCGTCGACCGGCAGTGAGCGTTCCAGGTTAGCAGGATGGCCAACGTCCAGTCTGCCGAGATTCGTTTTTGAGAGCGTCTCGGTTCCCGCCTGAAACGCCGCGACCGCGCCGTCGATCTCGATGACCGTCAGGCAGCAGCCGTTGATGGCGACGCTGTCGCCGATTCCCAGTCCCTCGGTCATCGTCGCCGGTAGTTCGACATCCAGCCGAATGGCACCGCCTTCCGGCGTGATCCCGCGAATCGTGCCCTGACCTTCAACCAGTCCTGTAAACATTATTGCTCCGACTTAGCTGGGGGCTCGCTACGCTCGACCGCCAGCCACCCCGATGAAATCTGTCGCCGCGACTTATCCGTGAGATTCACTCGCCGCCGGGCGGAACTTCGGCATGACGACACGCTGCCAGGCAGCTCGCAATGGCGACGCGAAAGCGAAGTAGCAGAAGATCAGCGGCACAGCCATTTCTCGAACGATGAAGATGACCGCGACCGTAAACACAATCTGAATCAGATGCCCGCGGCTGCGTTTACCCGTAAAGAGCTGATTGAACACATGCGAGTAGCGGATTCGCGAAACCATCAGGCACGCCACGGCCAGAGTCGCGATCGGAAGCGTGTGATCGAGTGCTTCGCCAACTGTTGCAGCGATGCCCGCCACGTTCTCGCTGGCGTTTTCGACCAGACGCCGGATTCCGTACATCGCGACTGGAAACGACGCGACGACTCCCGCGGCTGCTGGTGATGGCAGTCCGCTGAAATGGTCGTGCGAGTCTTCCTCGTCGGTTTCAACGTTGAATCGGGCCAGCCGCAGAATGGCACAGACGGCGTAGAGCGCACCGATCATCCAGAGGATTCGCGGATGAAAGACGCTCTCTGCCGAGAACTGCCGCATCAGAAAAGCTGGAGCGACGCCGAACGTAATCGCGTCGCAGAGGCTGTCGAGCTGTGCTCCGAATTCGCTGGACTGGTTCGCCCAGCGAGCGGCTCGGCCATCGAGCGCGTCAAACAGCATCCCCAGGAAAATGCAGAACGCAGCCGTCAGCAGAAAGGGCTCAGCCGCCGACACTTCTTCGGGCCCGAGCTTTGCCGCGTACGTGATCGCCCCGAAACCGCTGACCGCATTTCCCAGCGTCAGCAGCGTCGGCAGGACGGCAAAAGCTCGTTCTCGTTTCTTCATCTTCGATTCCAGGCCGCGACCGAATCGTCGCCCTGTTTCCTGCGGATGAGTCTCCGCCAGGCAGGGTTTGCCGAGCGGGCTGACGGATGGCGGATTCTCACCCGCAAAGATTCTCGAAACAACCTCCGGGCACTCCGCAGACCGAGAATGTGCCGAGTTCTGTTGCCGGTCGGACGGTTTCGTGGACCTGAACGGGTCACTCGCCCGCAGTGGAAGCCACTGCCGTCCAATACTCGGGCAGGTCGTCCTTCGTTTCCTGGATGATTTCCCGAATCGCGGTTCGAAGCTCGCCACTTAGATGCCTGAACTCATCGCTGCCGGGATCGGCATTAAGCGTCGTCCACAGGCGCTGGTAGACCCGGTCACGAAGAACCGGTTCCAGAGTGGCAAACGCGTCGGAGTAGATCATGTAGCTGCAGGGGTACTCGAGCAGCCGCGTCTGCAGATTGAACGCCCGCAGCGATCGGCCCTGTTTGTCGTCCGGGCCTCGACGTGCAAACACCGTCGGAAATCGCGTCGATGATTTGATCTCGCTGGTCAGCGGTGTCTCATTCAGAAAGAGCATGTACTCGACGATGCTTTTCGCCGCGTCGTCGATTGTCAGATCGAGTTCCTTCTGTTCGGTGACAGCTTTTGCGGCGTCGAGCTGCCGATGATCGTAGAGGGCTCGCCGCACGAGGAAATTGCTCTTCGTCAGCGTGTTGTGCATCTGCGTCTGATGTTCGAGCACCATCAGCGCGACGATGTCGCTGTACGACGACAGCCAGTCGAGCGTGAAGATCCGGTCGCGCAGGT
The DNA here is from genome assembly GCA_029977045.1 of Planctomycetota bacterium. GTDB lineage: Bacteria > Planctomycetota > Planctomycetia > Planctomycetales > Planctomycetaceae > JAPOLP01. Next base: position 7,395 of record JAPOLP010000118.1, on the reverse strand, counting down.
CTTCCAGGTTGGCGTTGCCGGTCGTCCGCAGACTGATCCCCGACAGAACGGCGTTGCCCATGTGCTGCATGTCGCCGTGGTTCCCGGTGACGTACCAGCCGCCCCAGCGTTCCTTGAACGGGCTCCGGTGATCGGTCACGAACGACTTGCGGCGAAAGTCGAAGCTGCCGTCGTGCTGAGGAAACACGCTGCGAACCGTGTGGCCGGGAACGCCCTGTGTCATCGACGTCGCGTGACACGCCAGGCAGTCGTAGTCGCGGCGGCGAATTCTCAACCGCGAACCAAGCTGCTCGGCGGAGTAGAACACGGCACCGAGCTTTGCGTCGCTGACCGAAAGCTCAATCAGATTGCTGCCGCGGACCCAGCCGACATAGACGTCGTCGTTGAAGTAGATCGCGCGCGGGTTGCGCGTCGCGATGTGTTCTACCTGCAGGCTCGTTTTCGAGAACACCAGTCCCTGCGACGTGATCGAAACATCAAGCTCCTTCAGAATGGGCCGCAGGAATCCAAAGTGAGCGTCCGGCTTAAGCGTCGTCTCGCCGGATTCGAGCCTGGCCTTCAGTCGCGTCACCAGGTTGTCGTCCTGCGTCTTGCTGTAGTCGATCGGCGGCTTTTCGATATCGATCTGTGCGAAGCAGTCAGACGCAGCCGTGAGAACGACGAGCAGAGCGGCGAACAAAGCAGTCGCGGGGTGTTGAATCGGGAAGGCTGATCTTTGTGGGGCAATCGGATTCATATTGTTCTGCGGTAGTCGCCAGGTCTGTTGCTCAATGTCACGGAAGCGGTCTCACCGAATCTGGGCACAACCCCAGACCAATCACAATTCTGCTCGTTCCCGCCGCAAGCAACGACCGTGCCGCGAGTTGCGGTCGTGAATCTGCACAAATTCGGTTCAACGACCGGAGCGTCACTCGCTCCGCGTTTTCCGTGACTTTTCGACGGAGCGGAGAACCAGCGTCCCTCAGCAGTCGGAGTACGAGTGCGACGATCCGCTCGAAAGTTGTGACGATCTGCACAGAATCCGCCAGCGGTTCCCTGTCTGCCTCGGACTATCGATGGCCTCGATCGAGTGGTCCGCTTGCCGCGTGGCCAATCAGCATCCACCATGCCTCGCCGCACTTTACGTGCGCTGGCACCGATGACCTCACCTGTTTTCCAACCTGGAGCCTCCTGATGAAATCCCACCGCCGTCTGCTGTCACTGTTTGTTCTGGTTTCTCTTCTGCCGGTCGTGGCGCAGGCTGCTGAGCCTCACGACGCGATTAAGCCGGTACCGCGGCAGGGCGGTTGGATGAAGCGACATGAGAGCTTCAATACTCGCGTCGCTCAGGGAAATGTCGACCTGGTCTTCATCGGCGATTCGATCACGCAGGGCTGGGAAGGCCGCGGCAAGGGCGTGTGGGCGAAGTTCTACGGCAAGCGGAACGCCGTGAACCTGGGCATCGGCGGTGACCGGACTCAGCATGTCATCTGGCGGCTGGATAACGGCAACGTCAAAGACATCTCACCGAAGGCCGCCGTCATCATGATCGGCACGAACAACTCGGGCAGCAACACGCCCGAGCAGATCGCCGATGGCGTCTCGGTCATTGTCAAGCAACTGCGTGAGAAGCTGCCGAAGACAAAGATCCTGCTGCTGGCCGTCTTCCCACGCGGCGAGAACAAGGCCGACAAGCGCCGCCAGGTCAACGAGGGGGCCAACGCGATCTTCTGCAAACTCGACGACGGCAAGCACGTCTTCTATCTGGACATCGGCCAGAAGTTCCTGCAGGACGACGGCACTCTGACGAGAGAAATCATGCCCGACCTCCTGCACCTCAGCGAAGAAGGCTACACCATCTGGGCCGAATCGATTGAAGCGAAGCTTGCCGAACTGCTCGGTGAGAAGTAGTCGCGAGGCAACGCCTCATACCAGCGTTGCGAGGCATGTTGTGCGCGGGTCTCCCGACCCCGCACTGGCGTCGACCGAAGGTCTCCCCGTGTTCTGCAAGAACGGAGGAGACCTGCGGTCAGACGAACGGCGAGGTCAGGAGACCTGCGCCGAGCAGTGAATCGTTGCCGGACGGTTTGCGCTGTGTCGCTACTTCTTTCTTCGTCGTCGACGCTTTGACTCAGAGATGAAGTCATACCCGTGCGCTGTGGCGAGGATCGGGCATTTCGGGAGTTCCATCTCCTGAGTGGCCTGATGGACGAAGTGCTGAAAGCGGACGACGACTAGCTGGCTGGCGAGGTTTTGTGCGGTGCGAAACTGCCTGGCGAGAAATAACTGCAATCGGCAATAGATACCGTTGGAGCAGATTCCTGATTACGAGCTGCAGAGAGGTTGCGCATTCTCGGTGAGAAACCGGATTGTCATTTTGATTCGGGGTGCAGGATCACGCTCCATATACTCAGTGAGCACAGCATCAAATGTTGCGAGGCTGGGCTTGTTCGCCAGCTCAGGAGAAAACTCACGCAAAAATGGAGTTTGCGGTCTCACGATCGCCGCGAGTGCGTCCAACGCTACGAGGCTTAGGAGTCGCCCACGAGCAAGCCATGCAACTGCGCGGTCCCAGTCGAATTGCGAGGCTGCAGCCAGTCTTCCCCAGTCCTCTGTTACCGGCGAGAAGACGTTCGATTCGATCCAGTCGAGCGTTTCTGCCCGGTGAAAGTAGCTCAGGGCATACATGCAGTTTCGGCGGTCTTTTTCAGCCATACTCGAAAGAGCAGCAACCACACGCCCGAATCCATCTTCGAATGTAAGGCACGCTACGGATGCTTGGGCGAAAGCACCAAGCTGGCGCGGCTTTCGAAAGTCATTCCATGCGACCGAAACGAATCGTTGGCCATGTTCACCCAACGAATGCGCTGCGACTTCCAGCACGACCGCTTGAATGTCGATATCTCTTGTCTGTGCGTACCGGCGTTGGAGCGTTTCCAACACGGTTGCGTGGTTCAGCATTTGCCATGCTTCTGCAACTTCGGGACGAAGCTGCCAGCGTGTGATTGTGTAATCCAGGAGTGCGTCGGGATCATTAGCGACCTGTTGCAGAGTCGGAGCTCGGTTGGATTCCGGATCAACGAGGTCGAACTTGGGCTGATATGCCGTGCCGTCTTCGCCATAAAAGTCATCGTGAAGTAGGAACTGCCACCAGCCGTGCCTCTTCGCGAGGTTGAACCACTCGCGTGGCCTGAGCGAGAGGTTTACCAGTCTGTTATGACACGCGGCGCAGACTCGAAACGGAGAGGGTCCGTCATAGTCTTCTTCAATCTCAGCAGACGCTGCCTCACAAGCCTCGCACGTCGTGACCATGTTGATCTGCCGCTTCATGGATCAGTCGTGGTTAAAATAGCAGCCTTCCGCGATTGAGTCAGACTGTCCCTTCTGACGTTATCTGGGGCAATGCTGTGGTAGTCAACGGGAAGGTCATCCGACTTGGCCCATTCGCTCTGCAAGTTAGCAGTCAAAGGCGAACTTGGGGCGGAAACACTCAAAAGTCCCGTCGCGAGATCAGGACGCAGCTGAGGGTCAGGACGCAGGCCAGGAAGGCGAGGTTGCTCCAGAGGGGCGGCCAGATGTTGATGACGGTGCGGCGGGCGGAGAGGCCTTCGCCTTCACCGGTCTGGATTGTCTGCTCCTGAGTCATCAGCCAGGTCACCAGTTCGTCCATCTCGCCGGGCTTCGGGAAGACTCGGTGCAGCGGTTCGATGCCCCACTGGTAGATCGACTCCAGCAGGTCCGGCGGTGTTTCGTAGCGGGCCTTGATTTCCAGAGAGCGACCGTCGGCGTACTCGATCACCTGGCCGAAACCGTACGCGACCAGCAGTGAGCCATCCGGGCCATACGCGGTAGCGGAGATGTCTCCCTGGCTGGCGAGCGGTGGTTCGGTCACCTCGCCCGTTGGCAGGTCGACCAGGCACAGACGGCGATGATGAAAGACAACCGCCGCCTGGCGACCGTCGGGCGAAACGGCGATCGCCTTTGGATCGTTCGTTCCGAATAGCGACGCGGTGGCGACTTCGGAAAGGTCAGTCGCGTTGAGAACTCGCACCGAGCCGCCTTCCTCGGCAACAACGATTCGGTCGCCCGCGAAGCCGAGAACAGTGTCGGCTTCGGAGCCTCGTGCCACCTGGCGTTCAATTGAGAATTGACCGGCGGCGGTGCGAGCAATGACGGCAAGTGTCGACCCGGTCACGACAACGAAACGGCTTGCTGCTGCGTCGCCCTCTTGCAGGCCGGACCGAGGAGCGGAGCGACGCTGTTCCGGCAGCTCTGTGTTAGGTGTTGTCGGGTCGGAGGTCGCAGCAGGTTCTGAATTGCCGGAGCGGCGCTCCGCTTGATCCGGCCTACGGAGTTGCGACGAAGCAACAGTTTCTGCCGCAGCTGCCACGGGGGCTCGCCATTGGACGTCGGGGATCGCGACGCGTTCAAAGCGACCGATCTCTGGATCGCCGATCGACATAATCGGCACGGCGAGGCTGAGCATGTCGAGCAGCCCCTGCGGCCCCGCTTTTCGAGAGAGCTGCGACAGGCCGTCCGTTCCCAGCGTCAGCACGGTTCCGTCGGACAGGACGAGCAGACTCTGCGAACCGCCCGGCACATTCAGCGGTGTCGAGAACTTCCAATCTTCCTCACGCGTCGCGAGCGCCAGCTTCGGAGCCTCACGCATCCACGGCGGCCCGCCGGTCGAAGCGCGGATCGCAACCAGCCGATCATTCGCCACGTCGTACACCGGGCCGACAAACGGGTACTCCTGACCGGGACGGCGGCGGGTTTCAAAGACGGTCTGCCAACCTTTCGCATCAGGATCCCACTCGAAGCCATTGCCCTGCCGATTGACGGTCAGCAGCGAATCGTTCAACGGCAGGATGACGGCGGGGCGGCGAGCACTCAGAAAGACGTCGTCAACGATGCCCTTCGTCAGGCCGACGACAAAGCAGCTCAGCCAGAAAACCAGCGACACGATGATCGACACGATCGGGTTGCGCCACAGAACTCCAGCCAGTGCCGACACTGAGAAGTAGACCGCGAACACGAAAACGAAGACCGGGATCGTCCACAGCAACCCGGCGTTCCAGATACCCAGCCGAGCGCCGGCGATCAGCCACAGGCCGACGATCAGGACGCTGGTCACCAGCAGGATGAACGCGCAGCCGCCCGCGAACCGGCTGAGAAACAATCCCCAGCGAGACACCGGCTTGCTCAGCAGCAGGTCGATCGAACCGGGCTCAAGCATCCGCGGCACGATCGACGCTGTGACGATGATCGCCGCAAGCACTCCCGCAAAACCAACAAGCCAGCTGACAACGAAGGCCAGAACCAACTCGCCGATCTCGCGAACCTGTTGCGCCGGAACTGGAAGTTCGTCGCCGAATTCGTACCCGGCATACTCGAACTGAACCGCGTTCGTCGCTGCCGGTTCCAGAAAGTCGGACAGCGCGGCATCGAGTGCCAGGCGATTGAACCGGGCGAGATCGCTGTCGCTGAGATTCGCGACGCCCTGCTTCAGCAGGTCTCGGCCTTCGCGGTTCAGACGCGAGTTCTGCCAAACCTCGTCGCGATAGAAGTCGCGTTCGCGGAGCAGTGAATTCAGCTCGCCGCGAAACCGGCCAAACGCTTCCATTCGTTCGCGGCGATCGGAATCGACTGACAGGCCGCCAACGTCTTCCTGCAGAGATCCCGACAGGCGGCTCCAGAGGTAGCCGCTGGGCGAGTCTGGTTTCCCGGACTGTTCCCGCAGATGCAACAACACGCCGCGTGCGTCTCGAAAGTCCTGATGCCGAACAGTGACGGCCACTGCGTCTCGAAACGTAAACGGGGCGAAAGCGGCGAGCAGCAGCGCGACGAGCAGCAGCACAACCCACAGCACGCGCGTCGCAAATGCCTCGCGGAACGAGTCAACAATGACGGCAAGATACGGACGAAGAGCGTTTTTCATGCTTCGTCCTCCGCAGGTTCGTCAACGCCGTCTGGCGTGGACTCGTCGCTCTCCTCTGCCTCGTGAGTCTTCAGCATTTGCAGGAACGCCTGTTCGAGCGTCAAACGTTCGCGCGACATGGACTCGATGCTGACGCCCAGTTCGCGGAGCGAGTCGACAGCGGCATCAACGTCGTCCTGTGAGTGCGGTTGCTGAATCAGCGTGACGGTCACCGGGCCGCTTGACGCTTCTGGCTCCGCAGGCTGTTCCGATTCTCCATCTGCCTCTCCTTCCGAGTCTGAAGGCACAGTGTCCTCAGCTTCCTGGTTTCCAGCGTCGTGCAGGGCCTCGCCGAAATCGAGTGTCGCGTCGGACTCGACCAACAGCTCGATATCGGACAGCGGACCGCGCACCTCGTACACGATGCAGTTCGACGTTGCCTCGGTCAGTTCGCGAACTGGCCCAACATGTCGCACCAGGCCGGCGTGCAGAATGGCCACGCGGTCGCAGACGAGTTCGATTTCCTGCAGCAGATGACTGTTGAGGAAGACTGTCTTACCACGATCCTTCAGTTGAAACAGGACGTCGCGAATTTCTGCCCGACCGACGGGGTCAACGCCGTCCGTTGGCTCGTCAAGGATCAGCAGGTCGGGATCGTGCAGCATCGCCTGAGCCAGCCCGAGCCGCTGCTGCATTCCCTTCGAGTAATTCTTGACCGGCGTCCGGCCCCACTTTCCCAGGCCGACGGTGTCGAGCAGTCCGTCGCGTTTCGCGCAAATCTCCGCCAGCGGCATCCCGCTCAGCTGCCCGTAATATTCGAGTGCCGTGTTTCCCGTCAGGTGGTGGGGAATGCGGTGGCTCTCCGGCAGATAACCGATCGACCGCCGGCCTCGTCGATCACCCGCGACATGCCCGAGCACGCTTGCCGAGCCCGACGACCTGCGGACGATGCCCAGCAGAATCTTGATCAGTGTCGTCTTGCCAGCTCCATTCGGTCCCAGCAGCCCGAAAATCTCGCCGCGTGGCACGTCGAGTGAAACCCCATTGAGAGCCTGCACCAGTTTCCGAAACAGCCCGCCGCGATAAACCTTCGCGAGGTCTCGAACAGTGACGGCAAGCTGGTCGGTCATGGCTGCGAGCAGATCCGGATTTCAAAAGTTGTCAGCTAAAGTGAGGAACGGTAACGGCACGAGGTGGGCAAACGGAATCTGTGAAAGGCAGCTTTGCCGACAAGCCCTTGTTTGACCGCAAGCCGCAGGCGTGCGTGCCATCTCTCGCGCACGCCTGCGGCTTGCGGTCAAACAAGAATTCCAGATGTCAGTCTCAAGGCCTCTTACCCACTGGAGTCCTTGCGGGTTTCTCGTCGGCGAAACATGATCCGGACGATCGTTCGCCGATTGATTTACATTCTGGCTCAACAAGGACACTCGAATGAAACGTTCGTCTCTGCTTCGATTTCTGGCTGCCTGTGTTGCCCTGTCTGGAGTGGCCTCGCTGGC
>JAPOLP010001203.1 GCA_029977045.1 Planctomycetota bacterium | reverse complement strand
CTGCTGGCAACCTGCGGACCGAGTCAAAAAAAAAGGTTGAGGTTGCCGACAACCGAGGCCTGACGCTGAAGGTTGAAACGTCCGACGTTAAACCGATTGGCGAAACGGCAGTCCTGCGGTTTCTTGTTACCAACGAGTCCTCGCAGCCGGTCAGTGGAGCAACGCTGAAGGCTGTTCTGCCGACGAAGAGCCACTTCGTTTCCGCGACCGAAAGCGGACAGTTCGACAAGGCGTCGCGCAGTGTTCAATGGTCGTTGCCGGCGATCGCTGCAGGTGCGAGTGCAACCGTCGCGGCTCACGTCACGCCGCTCGACTTTGGAGTGCAGACCGCGTCCGTCACCCTGTTGCAGACCGGCGGGGACGAACAATCCGCTGATGCGGTGATCGAAGCGCTCGGTGTTGCAGCATTGAAACTCGAACTGGACAGCGTTCCGCCGACTGCTGTGGCCGGTGAAGAATTCAGTATCGACGTGACGGTCAAGAATCGCGGCAACGGAGCGGACAGCAACGTTGTGCTCGCCCTGGTTCTTCCAGAAGGCGTCGAGTTCGTCAACGCTCGCGGCCCCGTTAAACCGGGAAGCCCGCAGGCGGACACCGCCGGGACTCGCGTTTCGTTTACCAGTATTCCGGAAATCGGCGAGCAGGCCTCGGTCGATTTCGAGATCACTCTGCGAGCCAGCTCGGCGGGCCGACACAAGCTGCGAGCCCAGATCAGCTCAAGCCAGCTTTCCGCCCCACTCGCTTCCGACGCTGCGATCGTCGTCCTGGATTCCGCTTCGTAGTGAATCAGTACGCCGGAATCTGTAGAGCGCAGCCTGCGTCTGTCCCGGTTTCCACTAATCGTTGGCTGCTGTCTGGCGTCTCGTCGTCGGGACTTGCCACATTCGATAGCGCGTGATTCTCCGCGTCGCCGCCTTTCGGTTTGCAGACGCGAGTCCGAATCAACGCGGCTCCGGCAGCCAGGTTCGGTTTCTGCGACGGCTGTGTCAGCGTGCTTCCGCGAGTTAACGACCTCAATCTGTGGCAGGCTGTTTGGGTTATTCCAGCCTGCCGATGCTTAAGCAGTTGCCGATCAAGTCGTCCTAACTATCCTATCTTGACAAACCCGCGTAATCTTACATCATTCTGGATGTTGGGATGATCGGTCGGTCCCAGCTGGCTCAAACACGACCGCGTTACCTGAGACGAGAGAGAGATCGCCATGAAAAAACTGACTCTCATGATTGCTGTCGCCCTGTGTTCCGGCATCGTGATTTCGATGGCTGGTTCGATCGCGAATGCCGCCGGAAATGACGGGCTGTTCCCAGGTGAGCCCGGCAGTGACT
>JAPOLP010001145.1 GCA_029977045.1 Planctomycetota bacterium | reverse complement strand
GACGCTGCACGGTACGGCGGCACTCAGCATTTACGTGCAGGACAACGGACCTGGGCTGCCTGCCGAATCGAAGTCGAAAGTGTTTGACGAATTCTTTACGACGAAAACGCACGGAACCGGTCTCGGCCTCGCCATCGTCAAACGTCTGATCGAGGTCCACGGCGGGACAATCAGTCTCGATCGCGAAGCGGCGAGCGGTTTCGCACTGCAGATCACTCTTCCGCGCGCGGTTCCGCGCAATGGCAGGTGATGGGCCCCCTTGGCCGCCGGCTTCGGCCTCGTATTTGCTGAACGGCTCCGCTTCGCACAACGATTTGGACTCGGCGATTCCCTCCAGATGACTCTCCCGCCTCCGGCCCCCGCTTCCCGGATTGAACCCATGAAACGACTCGCCCACCTGACGACCGCCACCCGCTGCCTTTATGCATCCCGTTTGCTGATCGCTGTCTCACTGGTTCTGGTTTCGAGTTCCGGCCTGTTCGCACAGCTCGAATTTGAGAACGAGCCGATCAACTATCACACGACGCCAACGACAGACCGGATCGCGAAGTTGATCACGGCGATTGAGAGGGGCGAGACCAAGCTGACCTGGGACGAGACTCACGGCTGGCTGCCGTCGATGCTCAAGGAACTGGACGTTCCCCGATCGTCACAGACGCTGGTGTTCTCAAAGACCAGCCTGCAGCTCAGCAAGATCTCGACGCATCGTCCGCGAGCCCTCTACTACAACGACGACACCTACGTCGGCTGGGTACAGCGCGGTGACGTTGTCGAACTGGGAGCGGTCGATCCTGTCCAGGGCACGATCTTCTACACGCTCAAACAGTCGGATCATCAACCGCCGGACATTCGACGCGACAAGGGCAACTGTCTGGTCTGCCACGCGTCGACTCGCACGAAAGGCGTACCTGGCCTGCTGATCCGATCGGTCTTCCCGGCGGAAGACGGCCAGCCACACTTCGGACTGGGAACTCAGACGACGGACCATACAACACCATTCGCCGAACGGTTTGGCGGCTGGTACGTCACTGGCAACCACGGCGCGATGCGGCATCGTGGTAACGCCATCGCCGACGACACCAAAGATGATCCGATCGACCCGGAACCCGGTGCGAACCTGTCGACCCTCGACAGTCTGATCCGAACGCAGCCGTATCTCGAACCGGGCAGCGACCTCGTCGCACTGATGCTGCTTGAGTACCAGTCGCAGATGCACAACGTGCTTACGCGAGCGTCGTACGAAACACGACGGGCTCTGCACTACGACTCGGTGATGAACGCTGCTCTCGACCGCGAAGCCGATTTCCGCAGTGATGTCACCGAACGCCGCATCACGTCTGAAGGCGACCGTCTGCTGGCCTACCTGTTCTACTGCGACGAATACACTCTCAAGTCGCCGGTGCACGGCACGTCGAAGTTCGTCGAGGACTTCCAGAACCTCGGCCCGCGCGACAAGCAGGGCCGCTCGCTCCGCGACTTCGATCTCCAGACGCGGATGTTCCGCTACCCACTCAGCTACCTGATCTACTCGGAAGCTTTCGATGTGCTGCCTGTCGCCGTCCGCTCGTACGTCGAAACCCGCATGGCCGATATCCTCTCCGGCAAGGACGAGTCCGAGGAATTCGCCCACCTGACCAAAGCCGACCGCCAGGCCATCAGCGAGATTCTGCGCGACACGAAGCCTGCTCTCTGGCAACGCATCTCAGCCAGCACCGCCACAGCTGCGATTGCCGACTGAGGCCGGAGAACTCGATCTCAGTTCGGACAGGCTTTGAATCCTGCGGGTGAACGTTCGAGGCGCGTACTCTACGCCACGAAGAACACTCCTCGCGGCAACTCGAATGATGAAACTGCCGGGCGATCTCCCGAACTGGAGCTGATTCGCACAGCTGTTGCCGCCGGGGTCCTGAGTCACTGCAAAAAGTTCGGACCTGGCAATCGTCGGTAGAACTCCCGGCGAAGGGCGGAGTCGATAACCGCCTTGACGAAGAGCAGT
>JAPOLP010000319.1 GCA_029977045.1 Planctomycetota bacterium | reverse complement strand
GAACTTCAGAACGTGGCTGTCAGTGCCGCTGGTCTCGATGACCAGGCCGCGTTGAAATGCTTCCGCAACAACGGCATCCGCGAGCTGCGGAAACTCGCGACACGCCAGGCCGCGCATCATTCCGCGGCCTTTCGGTTCAAGCGAAACGTCGTCGGCAAAGCGCTCGGCGATTGCCTGGAAACGATCGCGGACAACACCGGCCTTGCGGTCAATCTCGTGCGTGAATGTGCGATTCTTCCAGTAATGCTCCAGCGAGGCCGTCGCCGTCACAAACGCGAGGTTGTTGCCGCGGAACGTGCCGTTGTGCTCGCCCGGCTCCCATTTGTCGATCTCGGACTTCATCAGAACGACTGACATCGGCAGTCCGTATCCGCTGAGGGACTTCGAGAGAGTCACAATGTCCGGGACGATGCCGGCCCGCTCGAAGCTGAAGAACGTCCCGATGCGACCGCAGCCCGCCTGAATGTCGTCAACGATCAACAGGATGTCGTTTGTCTGGCAGATTGACTCCAGACGCTGCAGCCATTCGTAGCTGGCCGCGTTGATGCCACCTTCTCCCTGCACTGTCTCGACGACAACTGCCGCCGGGTGGTCGAGCCCGCTGCTGCTGTCAGCGAGCATCGTTTCAAACAGAGCCAGCGAATCGACTTCGTCGCCCATGTAGCCTGCGTACGGCATGAAGGTCACGTTGTCGAGCGGGACTCCGGTCGCGTTGCGGAAGTGGCTGTTTGCCGTGGCCGCGACCGACCCGAGGCTCACTCCGTGAAACCCGTTCGTGAACGAAACGATGTTCGTTCGACCGGTCACGTTGCGAGCCAGTTTGAAAGCCGCTTCGACCGCGTTGGTTCCCGTCGGCCCGGTGAACTGAACCTTGTAATCAAGTTCCAGCGGCCAAAGCACACGACGTTCGAACGTTTCGAGAAACCGTTCCTTGGCTTCGGTGTGCATGTCGAGCCCGTGCAGTATTCCATCGGACTCCACGTAGTCCAGCAGTGGCTGCTTCAGGTGCTCGTTGTTGTGCCCGTAATTGAGCGTGCCGGCTCCGGCGAGGAAGTCGATGTACTCGTTGCCGTCGGCATCGGTGAGAATCGCGTTCTGAGCTGTTGCAAACGTTGTCGGGAATGAGCGGCAGTAACCGCGGACATTGGACTCCAGGCGATCAAAAACGCTCGAAGTCGTACTGGTGGTCGTCATCGTGACTTGTCTTCCGTCGGGCGTTGAAAACTCAAAGACTGGCTTTCAACGCGATGAATCGATTTATGAGATGTGCCAGTTGACAGTCTGTGTTGGCACTGACTCTGCCGAACTCTCAGTTTTGAGCTGCCCGCCAGGACCCGCGAACGCGTCACTGTTTTTCCGCGATAGAAAACAACAGAACTGCAGCTTCGTCATAAGCCAGGGAGTGGCCCAATCTGGATCAACGGCTCCGCCTCGTGCCCGACTGGCGGGAAGGCCTCTTCCGTGAATCCTTCAGCCGATCTGAGCGGCACGCCGAGCTGCTCCGCCAGAGCATCGAACAGCCGGCGCGATGCCGAATTCGATGATGCAACCGTCGCTTCCACGAAATCGATCGCCGAGGCGTCGTCACGGCAACGCGTCACAAGTTCTGAGAGCAGTCGCAACCCGAGCCCCTGCCGACGAGCTGACTGGCTTACGCCGATCTGCCAGATGAACAGCACCTGTGGTCGCTGCGGAGGTCGGTACGCCGTGACGAAGCCCGCAAGCTGCGAGTCGCGTTCGGCCACGAGACTCGTTCGAGCGAAATCCCGACACAGCAGCAGATAGGCGTACGCCGAGTTCTCGTCGAGCACGCCGGTCTCCCGAACGAGCTGCCAGATCGCGACCCCGTCATCGACCGTTGGGCAGCGGAGCGTGAACTCCTGTTTGTCGGACTCCAGCATTGCGATTGGCAACGGGTTTGAGTCTCGGCGAAAGCAGTGCTCGGTCCTGCTGACCGAATCTACTCCTGCAGCGATAGTCTTTAGCATTGCAACTATTTCTCAGGCACGTACCTTAGAAGAAGGACGCTGAGGTTCAACCCGCTTTCCCGGCGATCCTGTCAGGAGAACGCAATCCATTGAAAAACAATGAGTTACGGCTAAAAACAGTGCAGGTCTTATGAGTACCGTGATTGCCAGCTTTCTCGTCTTCCTAGGAGGCTTCATGGCAATCGGTGTCGCGTCGTCGCTGAAGGCTCGACGTACAACCGACGACTACCTCGTAGCCGGACGTTCCGTCGCCCCGTGGCTCGCTGCGCTTTCAGCCGTCGCGACGAACAACAGCGGCTTCATGTTCATTGGACAGATCGCCTACTCGTACCGGGTCGGGATCGAGTCCGTCTGGATGATGGTCGGCTGGGTTGTTGGAGATTTCGTCGCCTGGCTGTTCGTGCATCCGCGAGTCCGCAGCCATTCGGAAGCGGTCGACGTCGCGACGATTCCCGCTTTGCTGGGCAGCCATCCGAACGGTTCCCGGCGAGTCATCGTCGTACTGGCAGGCCTGCTGACCTTCATCCTGCTGGGCATTTACGCGGCGGCCCAGCTCAAGGCCGGCAGCACGGCACTGCAGACGTTGTTCGGCTGGGACCCGCGTCTCGGGGCGATCATCGGAGCGGTCATCGTTGTCGTGTACTGCTTCTCGGGCGGCATCCGCGCGTCGATCTGGACCGACGCCGCTCAATCCTTCGTCATGATCGTCGCGATGCTGACGCTGCTGACTGCCGCCAGTTTTGAACTCGGCAGCCCGGCGGATGTCTGGGCGAATCTCAAGACCCAGGACCCGGCACTTGTCGAATGGTTTCCGCGCGACCTCGCGTTTGGCTTCGCGATGTATCTGCTGGGGATGACGTTTGGCGGATTCGGAGCTGTCGGGCAGCCGCACATTCTGGTTCGCTTTATGGCGATCCGTTCGGTCGACGAGATTCATCGCGCGCGGCAGGTTTACTTTCTGTGGTTCATCCCCTTCTTCGTTGCGAGCATCGCGGTCGGACTTTATGCCCGCGCGTTGATGCCGGACCTGCTGGAGATTCCACTGACCGATGGGATGACCGCCGCGCAGGCAACCGAGCTGGCAATGCCCGAGATGGCTCGCCGACTGCTGCCGGACGTCTTGATCGGCTTAACGCTCGCCGGCTTGTTCGCGGCAACGATGTCGACAGCGGACTCGCAGATTCTGGTCTGCTCGGGAGCCGTCACGCAGGACATCTTCCCACGCTGGAAGAACTCGTACATCGTCTCGAAGCTGGCGACGCTGGCGGTCACGGCACTCGCACTGGCCGTCGCCCTGTTTGCCGGCCAGGGAGTCTTCGCACTGGTGCTGATTGCCTGGTCGGCTCTGGGAGCCGGAATCGGACCAGCACTGATTCTGCGTCTGTTCCACATTCCGCTGTCGTCCCTGACCGTCGCTCTGATGATGACCGCAGGTGTGGGCACGGTCATTGTCTGGAACGTGATCGGTTACGACGGCGATGTCTTCAAGATCCTGCCGGGCATGGCAGCGTCATTCGCGGTCTGGGGAATCAGCCTGGCATTTGACAGGCCTGCCAGGCCCAAAAGCGCGACATAAGTTTGAAGCGGATTACTCGGAAAGCCGTTCGACCGGAGTTGCTTTCTCTTCCGTGTCCAGCTCGGTGATGTAGCTGCGGTACTGCAGATCGAGGGCCGAGTACGTGACCCCGGTGAACTGGTCGAGGCCGGGGATCGTGCCGCGGCGGGGTGGCGGACCATAGATCGCGGAGATGTAATCAATGAACGCATCCCGGTAGACGCCACCGTTGTAGTGCAGGAAGAAGTGAGCCAGGCCGGATGACTGGCTGTAGAGCTGTCTCAGGCTCGTCGAGTTCTGAAACCGAACGCGGCCCAGTGGAGCAAGCTGGCCAAGCGGCGCGTAAAAGTTCTCGTCGACTAGTCGGTGCTGTGCCCAGTAAAAGCGAATGTTCGACGGCGTACCGATGGTGATCTTCCCGTCGTTCTGCCGGAACGACTCCATGTAACAGGCAAGCCCCTCGACAACCCAGAAGTTGGCGTCGAGGGCGATTTCGTGCGGTACTGCCTGCAACTCGTACAGAATCTGATGCGTCGCTTCGTGGTAGAGCGACGATTCGGTGTCTGAATCGGGGTCAAAGAAGAAGTGCGAGATTCGCTCATCGGGCATGTAGATGCCGTTGGTGATTTCGATCTGCGGATTCTTCTTGATGAGCCGGGCGACATAGTCTTCCTTCGTTCGGTAGAAGTGGACGACGAATGGCTTGCGACGTACCGGGCCGCGACGCCCTGCCCCACGCTGCAGAGCCTCGTTGAGCTGCTGAGGCGTCGTGAAGAATTCGGGATACGTGCGTTTGAACCAGTCGTGAAAGCCTTCCAGCAGTACAGCCAGTTCGACGCCGCGTTCCTGGCTGACGTTTGTTTTGACGAGGAAGTGGTCGGTCTCAACTTCCCAGGCAAAACGGAAGTCCCGTCGACGTTCCTCTTCAATATCAGCCGGCACCCAGCGTGAGCCGAACAGTCGCTGCCCGGACTCGTACCTCTCAACGTGCGTCGACGGCAACCAGCCGAAGCGTTCATGCCATTCTCGCGGCGGACTGCTGCGCCGCATTTGAGCTTCAAACGGCGTCACCCACTCGTCATCGAACTGCTGAAATCCCAGCAGGTGACGAGCGTTCGTGTGATCGGGATCGAACCAGACGACCTCGTGAATCAAATGCCAGGACAGCGTCGGAAAACGCTGATTGGCAGCACGCCTCGATAAAGCATACAGCTCTGTCGCCAGGTCCTCGCGATGCTTGCGCAGGCGAACCCGCCAGTCACGCTGCACAGCCGGCAGGTCGTCGGAAATCGTCGGCTGCATCTGCCGAGCGAGCGGCTGACCGATCAGGTACTCGTGATCGACGGGTTCGAGCCAGACCTTCAACTCCGGCAGTCCGTCGGTCACGCCTTTGCCAGCCAGTTCGTCAATCAACAGCTGAACGTTGCCATGGAAGCCGTCAACCAGCCGATCGCGCTGCTCGCGAAGAGCCGCATCGCGACGCTGCGCCTGTCCCGACGGTGGAGAGGCGGCGATCAACACCGCTGCAGCGAACACGCTCAAACACCATCGGACGGAGGGTCTGCAGTCAGTCATGGCTCGGATGGGCAGGGTTTCGATGAGCGAAGTTCGCGATGGCTCGTCGCCAGGCGTTCCTTTGCTGTGATCATAGGTCCTGCTGCCGCCCGGCCAGAAGGCGAACCGCCTCCCGCAGCACCTTGCCGCCTGCGAATCTCTGACAAACTAGGGGGACTTTGACGACTGTGATGCTCGAGCTTGATCTGTCGGTTGTTCCGCGCCGATCTGAGAGCAATCGGCAATCACCTTTCCGCCGGAGATCCCGCCTGTGTTTCGCTCAAAACGCCACGCCGCAGTCCTCGCAGTACTTACCGCAAGTCTGAATCCGCTTGTCGGATTCGCAGCTGAGCCTGTCCCCGTCGGACCATCCGACACGGCTTCAGCAGCGTCCGGCAACCTGGCTTCGACTGCTGCAGGACTGACGATCGACCAGCTCGAAACGCTGGCGGTGCAGAACAATCCGACACTCGAACAGGCCCGCGCAGAAACCTGGAAAACGTACGGGCGATACGTCCAGGCAGGACTCTACCCGAATCCTGATGTTGGCTACGCAGCGTCGGAAGTTGGCAATGACGGCTACGGCGGACAGCAAGGCACCTACATTCAGCAGGAATTTGTCTTCGGCGGCAAACTCGGCTTAAGTCAGAACGTAGCCAGTGCCGAACGCGAAGCCGCCGATCACGCCCTGACGCTGCAGGAACTGCGCGTCCGCAACAACGTCCGGCTCGAGTACTACTCGATGCTGGTCGCCAATCGAAATCTCGATCTGGCGAAGCAGCTTTATGCCGTCGCAGAAAACGCCGCGAAGCTGGCGAAGATTCGCAGTGAGCAGGGCGAAGCCAGCAAGCTCGACGAACTGCAGGCTCGCGGCGAACAACAGCGAGCGGCCGTCGCCGTCGCGCAAGCAACCAACGCCGTCGAAGCCACCTGGAAACGACTGCAGGCCGTCGTCGGTGACCCGACGCTCGCCAAACAGCCACTCGCCGGAAACATCGAACAGAACGTCCTGCCGGCAATCTCGTATGACCAGCTCCTCGAACAGTTACAGATCACCAGCCCGCAGATCCGGCTGGCCGAAGCCCGCATCAACCGCGCCGAAGCCGCCGTCTCGCGAGCGGAAGTCGAACCGATCCCGAACCTGACGATTCAGAACACGATTCAGTACGACGCCTCGACGAAGTTCACTGTCGTCGGCATCCAGGCGTCGATGCCGATCCCGGTCTTCAACCGAAATCAGGGCAACATCACGGAAGCCGAGAACGAGTGGATTCGCGCGTCGCGCGAGGTCGATCGGCTGCGTCTCGAACAGCAGCGAGCCCTGGCCACACGCTGGCAGGAATTCGCGAACGCCCGCATTCAGGTCGAACAGTACCGCAGCCAGGTTCTGCCGACGGTCTCGGAAACTCTGAAGCTGACGCGAGCCGCTTACGAAGCTGGCGAAGCCGACTACCTGCGTCTGCTGACCGCCCAGCGCAGCTACACCG
>JAPOLP010000655.1 GCA_029977045.1 Planctomycetota bacterium | reverse complement strand
GCTGCCTCGCACCGACGTTCCACCGATTCGCAGTCGTGCGTTCTGCACGCCGATCTGAATATTGACGTGGTCCTTCTTGTACCCCTGAATCCGGACTCGCCACGGCTCGACAGCCCACGAGATTTCGCCGAAGACAATGCTGAACTCGTACCCGTCAACGACGGTGGAGTCGTAAATGTCGTCGATGCGCCCGCTGAGCAGGTCTTTGGGCAGCATTTCCAGAATCGACATCGCCAGCGCGTCGAGCATCCGATTTCCGAGCCGCACGGTGACGGCGCCGCTGAGTTCGATTTCCGGTTTGAAGTCTTCCCGTGCCAGTTGCGGCAGTTCAGTTGGAGCACTGAGCGTCAGCGATGTTGGTTCCGTCGTTTGCGGATTTCGCATCCAGTCGAGCAGCGCGGTGTTGCCGTAAACGAGCGGACCGATGTCGTGACCGCCGCCGGTGACTTCCGTGTAACGCGGTGAGCTGCCTGCGTCACGGATTGCAGCAATCATTTGACGCGACTGCTGAGGCCGGATTGCCGCATCTTCTGAACCGTGAAACGCCCAGACAGACGTCTTTGCCAGCGCAGCTCCCCACTCGGTTTCACCGCCGCCGGCCAGTGGAACGACGGCGGCCCAGTGTTCTGGATTCGTCGCAGCAATGCTCCACGTTCCGTAACCGCCCATTGACCAGCCAGTCAGGATTCGGCGGTTCCTGTCGACCGAGTATTCGCCTTCGACCTCGTCAAGAATCTTCAATGCCCGTTGAGCATCGGCAGTGTCAGCGAGCCAGCCGGCGAGGTATCTCGAATCCTGGTCCTCGCACTGAGGGAAGACCGCAATGAACGGGAAGTCGGACTGGCGGGCACGGATCGCCGGACCGAGCCCAACCAGCGTTGGCCGACGTCCGTCCGTTCCGCGTTCGCCGGCTCCATGCAGAAACAGAATGACCGGCCACTGGCGATTCGCGGAATAAGCCTCGGGCAGGAACACGGAATAGCGATGTTCGCCCTGGTCGTCTTTGAAGACACGCTGCTCGAAGCCGGCCCGCGTAGTGGCGACCGCCGTCAGCGCTGTCGCGGCGACGAGGCACAGGATGATTAAGTGGCGAAGTATCGAATTGCCTCGCATGGGAGGCTCCTTCCTGACGAGTTCGCAGGGAACGTCATTATTACAGAGTCTTCAGAGGCAACGCGGCTGGCGTCAGCGTGGCGTTGCAGTAGCGTCTTCAATCAGTCGGATCTTGTGTGTCTGCGTCTGTGTCTGGCGGATTGGCAGTTCCTGTCCGCCAGCGACGACAGTCAGGTTGCCGCTGGTTGTCGTTGTTGATTCGCGGCTGATGAGCCGGCCTGAGGCGACATCGAAGAGTGTCGTGCCTGACGAATCCGTCATCTCGATCTTGCCCTTCGCGGTCACGCCGTCTCGGTCGATGTTGACGTCAACAGTGACGTCGGACCTGGCTGTCACGCGATGCAGAGTCCGACCGTCGACTTCCTGAGTTCCTTCGTAGCGGCATGTCGTCTTCCCCGACACCTTGCCGACCTGGGGAATCGTCAGCTGCAGTGGCAGTTCCCATGTGTCACCAGGCGACTTTGCCTCTTCAGGAAACTGCAGAAAGTGCTCGGCGTAACTTGCTTTCGCGCCTTCGTTCGAACTGGCTCCGCCGGCCAGTTGTGCCGTGAGCGGGTTGCTCTTCAGAACTCCCGCCAGTGCTTCCTGAAGGCCGTTCACCGCGAGTACTTCTCCGCGTCGTGACAGTGTGAGCTTGATGACGGCACCGCTCATCGCCTTGTACAGAGGAGTCGCCGCCGCTCCCAGGGCACTCGAGGAATCGTTGTCTTCCTTTGTGGAATCGAACTGGTACTTGCCCAGCGGGCCGACCTGCATTGCGGCTGTAAACTTCTGATTGCGACAGTTCAGTACGACGCGACCGTCGGCGTCGATTTGCGCGACTTCGCGTTCAACCCGCTGAGCGACCGAAAAGTCACTTTTGACCGCCTGGCCGTTGACGTTCTGAGTCTGTTTGACGCTGGTGCTGATGTCGTACGTCAGCTTTTCGCCGGGCTCAAAGTGGTAACGGAACGTCACGGCTTCCTGAGCAAATGTGGCGAGCGTCGACGAGGCGACGATCGCGATGCTCAATATCAGTTTCGCGATGGGCGATGGCATCTCTGAACTCCCTGGCTGAGCGTGCGAGGCAGGTTCTCTCAGTTGGATTTGAGTCACCTGTCAGTCCCGGCAGCCAGACTGACACGAACAAGTTCCCGATCGTTCCGGGCGAAAACACTTTTCATGGCGAAGGCCGGGTGCGACCAGATCGTCATGCGACGCTGAACGGGACGAGTCGGCTCGACCAGCAGCCCGCGGCTGAGTTCCTCGTAACCGTCAGCCGACAGCCGGGCGATAATCAACTCGCCCTGCTCATTGTGAATGAAGAACCGGTCTTCGTGCGGAATCAGGAACGCGTTCCACCAGCGGCCTTCGCCGGTAGCGGCTCGCGTTTCCCAGAGACGCTCGCCGGTTGTGGCGTCCAGTCCGCGAAGCTGGCCGTAACTGCAGACCGAGAAGATGTTCTTCCCGTCGAACCACGGCGTGCACATGATCGGGTGAATGCCGTCAGTGCGGATTTCGCTGTCGCTCTTTCCGGACCAGACGATCTTTGCGTTCAGGCCGTCGTCGGCGACTTCGAGCATTCGCGGTCCGTTGTAAAAGCTTGCCACGAACAGCCGGTTACCGACCTTGCGAGGCGTCATGATGCTCAGGCCCGCTCGAACGTTGTACGGCACTTCCCAGATGAGTTTTCCGTTGGCGGGATCGACCGACGAAACCGCTTCGGGATGCCACACGATGAGCTGCCTCTTTCCGCCGAACTCGAAGATGACCGGCGGTGCGTAGCCAATGCCGGGAGAATCCAGCGAGCGCCACAGTTCCTGTCCGGTGTGCTTGTTGAAGCTGACGACAAGCGATCCGTCCTTACCGCCGACCAGCGTGATGAGCTGATCGCCGTCGAGGAGCGGCGAGGCGGCCATGCCCCACGTTGGCAGGTCCGTCCCGAAATCGTCGACGAAGTTCTTTTGCCAGAGGATCTTTCCGGACTCGGCGTTGAAGCAGAACATGTGCCCCATCGCGCCGATGGTGTAAACGCGGTCGCCGTCAACGACGGGCGTTGATCGCGGACCTGCCGGATAGCTGACCGTGTAGCGGGCCATGTAGTCGTGATGCCAGAGCTGTTTGCCGGTCTCGGCGTCAAAACACAGCACGCGTTCCTGCGAGGCGTCGACGATTCGATCCGTGACGAAAACCCGGCCATCCGCGACCGCCGGTCCCGCGTAGCCCTCGCCAATCGGAGCTGACCAGACGCGTGGCAGTTTGCCGTCGGCATCGACCGGCAGCGATTTGACGATGCCCGTCTCTCGCCAGACGAGATCCCGTTGCGGTCCACCCCACTGCGGCCAGTCGTCAGCAAACGAGGCTGTCGCGAACAGCGCGAAGGCGGCGAGTACGGTCGTTCGGAATGCTGTCATGAGAATTCAGCCCTATCGACTGGTGAGAACCGCCCCTACGGGGTCATCAACTTTCCTGCCGGGGTCTGTTCAGCGAACTCGGCAATCATGTCTTTCGTGGCGGCTTCGACAGCCTGTTCCCACTGGTCTTCGGAAAACTGTTCGCGGTAATGCTCACGCTGCCAGGCGAAGTTGATGCCGCGCGAACTGTTGATCAACGCGCCGAGGCCGTCAGCCGTGAACCCGCCTGCGACGTCTGCCGCTCCAGCTCCCTGGCTGCCGTAGCCGGGCACGAGAAACGGTGTGTGTGGCATCCGTTCGCGAAGCTCATTCAGCTCGGCGGGGTACGTCGCGCCGACGACGGCCCCGACAATGCCGAAGCCCGTCTCGCCGAGCGTCTCGACATTCAGTGCTTCGACGGTCGCTGCGACGTGCTGGTACAGCTTCGTGCCGTCGGATTCGCGATCCTGGAACGTTGACGCTCCGGGATTGCTCGTCCTTACGAGAACGTAAATGCCGGCGCCACGCTCGGCAGCAGTTCGCACAAACGGTTGCAGTGTGTCAGCTCCCAGATAGGGATTGACGGTCAACGCGTCGGCTCCCCAGGGAGCGGCGTCCGGCTAGGTATCCCCGCACGCGCGCGGAGATGGAGGGCGATGAGCAGG
>JAPOLP010000201.1 GCA_029977045.1 Planctomycetota bacterium | reverse complement strand
TGCCACTTTAGAGAACTCGCTTCCGACGCATTTCTGCGTCCTTACGCCTTGCGGATCTTCTCGCGGCCCGAGCTGACGTTCTTTGTTGCGTTGCGAGTGTCGAGCACGAATTCGGAATGCTCGACGATGAAGTCCCAATCGTAGGCTGAGTGGTCGGTCGCGATCAGCACACAGTCCTGAGCTGCGAGGAAATCCGGCGTCAGTTCGTGGCTCTCCATCGCCGGCAGGTCGTGGTGCCGCATCTTCGGCAGCGCCGGGACGTGCGGGTCGTTGTAGGTCAGATCAACGCCAGGCGCCAGCAGGTGTTCCATCAGGACGAACGACGGGCTCTCACGCGGGTCGTCGACGTCCTTCTTGTACGCGACACCCAGCAGGCAAACCTTGCTGCCGCGCAGTGCCTTGCCCTCTTCGTTCAGGAACTCCATCAGCTGCGAGATCACGTACTCGGGCATTCGCGAGTTGACTTCGCCGGCCAGTTCGATGAACCGCGTCGCCAGGCCGTAACGCCGGGCGAGCCACGTCAGATAGAACGGGTCGATCGGGATGCAGTGCCCGCCGAGACCCGGTCCCGGATAGAACGCCTGGAAGCCGAAGGGCTTCGTCTTCGCCGCGTCGATGACTTCCCAGACGTCGATGCCCATTCGGTCGAAGAGGACCTTCAGTTCGTTGACCAGAGCGATATTCACCGCGCGGTAGGTGTTTTCGAGAATCTTACAGGCCTCGGCGACTTCCGGGCTGCCGACGCGGACGATCTTCACGATCGCCTGGCTGTAGAGCGATTCGGCCAGAGTGCCGCTGCGCTCGTCAATGCCGCCGACGACTTTCGGAATGCCCGCTGCCGAGAAGTCCGGATTGCCGGGGTCCTCACGTTCCGGGCTGTAGGCAACGAAGAAGTCCTCGCCCTCGGTCAGACCAGACTCGTTCAGGATCGGCAGCATGACGTCGCGAGTCGTCGTCGGGTACGTCGTACTTTCCAGCACGACGAGCTGCCCCGGTCGCAGCGTATTCGCGATCGCCCGCGTGGTTCCCTCAACGTAACTGAGGTCCGGGTCGCGGCTATCATTCAGCGGCGTCGGCACGCAGATCAGCAGGCAGTCGGCTTCGCCCATGCGGTCGAGGTCCGCCGTCGGATCGAACTTACCCTCGTCGATCAGCTTTAAGACCGCCGCCGCGTCGATGTGTTTGATGTAGCTCTGGCCGGCCCGCAGCATGTCGATCTTCTTCTGATCGACGTCGAAGCCCATCGTGCGGAAGCCGGCTCGCACAAAAGCACTCATCAGCGGCAGGCCAACGTAGCCCAGGCCGATGATGCCGACGACGGCGGACTTGTCTGCAATCTTTTGTTCGAGCGACTGGCTCATATCTGTCTGGTCCGGATAAGTCTGAAGCGGCTGCAAACGCAGCGGTGTCTGATGCGGGAATGTGGCGGAAAACCGGCTGACGTGTCGATTCGTGAAAATCGTCACAATCAACGTGTCTGGACGGGCAGGCCCGATTCCAGATGTCCAGGCCGGCAGAGTTTCTCTGCACGCGGATGATCACTTAGGATCACCGTCCGAAAGTCGTTGATCGCTCCGCGATCGAAACGAATTCCACAGCCGGTCGTTCCGTAGTGAAGACGCACCGATCGCGAGGCGATCAGCGGTTTTCCACCTCCCTATCCTTGCTCAAAGCGTCGCATCGGGTTGGAGCATTTTATGTCGAGCCGTCTGACTCGCCTTGCCCTCCTTGCAATCGGTCTGATTCTCGCGATCGCACCGCCCGCGTCCGCCCAGACAGCCGTCCCGCCGGCCCCGGTCGTCTCGGCCCGGTCATACACCGTCGAGATCGCCATCGTCGTCATCATGTTCGGCCTCGCCCTGTTCGCCGTCTGCCGATCAAGCCAGCGGCGCTGATTCTGCCGACCGGGTTCAACGGATTCGCGCTGCTGCAGCGACGCCGAACGCGCAATTCCGACCGTTGCCGGGTAGTTTCGGTAGGCCGGATCAGGCGGAGCGCCGTTCCGGCATTCGTTCAATGATCGCTGCCGGAACGGCGCTCCGCCTGGTCCGGCCTACGTTCGTTTTCACCGTCCGCAATCTGACGAGCCTCGCTATGACCAGCTTCCAGCTTTACGCACCGCCGCACGCTCCGTTTACTGCTTCGGGGGATCTGAATCTTGACGTCGTCGAGCGTCAGGCTGAGCGGCTGATTCGCGATGGAGTTTCCGGCGTCTTCGTTTCGGGGACGACGGGGGAGAGCATGTCGCTCACGCTGCAGGAGCGGCTGGATTTGGCGCAGCGGTGGCTGGATGTGACTCGGTCGACCGAGCTGCGGGTCATCGTTCAGGTCGGCCAGAACTGCGTCGCCGATGCCGTCACGATGGCCGCGCACGCTCAGCGGGAAGGTGCCGATGCCGTCGCAACGCTCGCGCCCAGCTTTCTGAAGCCGGCCAGCGTCAACGATCTCATCGAGTGCTGCGTGCCCGTCGCGGCGGCGGCTCAGGACCTGCCGTTTTATCTGTACGACATCCCGGTGCTGACCAACGTCCGGCTGTCGATGTCCGAGTTCCTGAGCAAAGCCGCCGACCGGATTACGAACCTGAAAGGCCTGAAGTTCACAAACCCGGATCTGGTCGAGCTGCAGGAGTGCCTGGCTCTGCAGGACGGCCGCTTCGACATCATGTTCGGCTGCGACGAGATCCTGCTCGCGGGTGTGCTGTTCGGCTGCGACGGAGCGGTCGGCACGACCTATAACTTCTGTGCTCAGCACGTCCTGTCGATGATCGACGCGTTCGAGGCCGGCGACATTGCCACCGCCCGCCGCAAGCAGCTCGAAAGCGTGCAGCTGATCCGCACCATGCAGCGGTACTCGTTCGCACCCGCCGCAAAAGCCGCGATGAATCTCGTCGGCGTCGACTGCGGCCCCGTCCGTGCTCCATTGACGAACCTGACGCTGCCACAGAAAAGTGCGCTGCTGGAAGAGCTGCGATCGAACCCCGTGTTTGCCGGCTCAACAGCAGCCAGCGACGCCGTTCTCACCGAGGCCTGAGATTTGGCGGTCGAATCGAAAAGGTAGCGGCACGGCGCAAGCCCAATGTTCTCTGAGTTGTTATCAGCCGCCGAGCGTTAGCTCGCGGTTTTCCGGGTGCTTGAGAACCGGACGCTAACGCGTGCCGGCTAACTGGCCCGAACTCGGAAGCCATTGGGCTTGCGCCGCTCCGCTACTTTATCGAGCCCGTTTCGAGGCCCGCTGAATCAGAGGCAGGTCGCCATGCGAGTTACCAGCGTTACGACGTGGTTCGTGGAAGTTCCGCAGAAGGATCCGATTGCTCCGTACCGGTCGCATATTCGGACGAGTTCGACGACGTCGAAGGGGATGATCCGGCTGCAGACGGACGAGGGGCTCGAAGGCTGGGGCGAGTACAACGTCAACTTCCTGCCGGACCTCGACTACGCGCAACTGCGACGCGATGCCGAATGGATGCTCGGTCGCGATCCGCAGAACATCGCGGCGCTGCATCGCGACTATCCTCGCGACGGCAACAGCTTGCTGCGGCTGCGGGTGAAGTGCGGCGTCGAGATGGCGTGCTGGGACATCGCGGGCAAGGCTGCCGGCCAGCCGGTTGCCGTGCTGCTGGGCGGGATCATTCGCGAGGAGATCGAACTCGCTGCCTGCATGGGCATCCAATCGTACGAACGCTCGGGCGAGATCGCGTCGCTGTACGTCGAGCAGGGTTACAGCACGATCAAGACGAAAGCCGGCTCGGACGCCGACGAGGACTTCGAGATGGTCCGCGGCATCCGCGACGCCGTCGGTGACAAGCTACAGATCCGCGTCGATCCCAACCGGGCATACTCGCCGCAGGAAGCGACCGACCTGGCGAAACGGCTCGAACAGTTCGACCTGCAGTACTTCGAGCAGCCGATCATGGCCGAACCACTCGCCGACGCGCGCTGGCTGCGCGAGCAAACGACGATCCCGATCGCGCTCAACGAGAGCGTTGTCGAGCCGGACTCGGTGATGCAGATCCTGCGCGAGGACGCGGCGTCACACATCCTGCCGGACACGCACATTGCGGGCGGCATTCTTCCCTGCGTGAAGATCGGCACGCTGTGCGAGGCCGCCAACATCCCGTGCATCATGCACTGCGGCCACGACCTCGGCCCGAAGACCGCCGCCATGCTGCACGTCGCTGCGTCCTGCCCGTCGTACTCGCTGGCCAACGACTGCACGTATTACGGCCTCGTCGACGACGTGATTACTGAGATGATCCCGATCGAGAATGGCCGGATGCGAGTCCCAACCTCGCCCGGCCTGGGCATCGAGTGTGACGTCGAGAAGCTCGAACGCTACTCGTTCCAACCTTGAACACCGGTAGCGGAGACCGAGCGACGGCGTCGCGAGACGACGAGCAAGACGTTGCCTACTGCTCCGTCTGGCCGCGCAGACGCGTCTCGAAGCGAACTCGTTTCTGGCTCGTGAAGCGGACGTCTTTGAGTTTCCAGGCACCGTCGACCTGCTGGATGCTCAGTGTCGCGTCGAACTCGTTCTCGCGCGTGTGGATGTGGCCCCAGTGTTCGACGGAACCGACAATTCGCCAGCGGTGCTGCACGTCAAAGCCCGTGGCGGTTACCTCGCCGAGCATCCGCGTACTGACGGGCGTGACGCTCAACACGCGTGACTTCGATCCTCCCTGCTCGGCCATCAGCAGTGATCTGCGAATCTGGAGATAGAGCGTTCGCAGGAACGGTCCGTCGACCGACGTTGCCAGCGCGTCGTACGTTTCTTCCTCACCCTGCAGGCCAAAGGCGTCATAGATGCCGGCGATCAGCCGGCCCGCGACGTCGCCTGCGTTGCGATTCGTGACGGCGCCTTCGACTTTGACCGGCGAGACTGTCCGACGAGCGACCTCAATCGACTCGGATCGCGTCCACTGGAACTCCGGAGAATCAGGCCGGAAGAAGTGCTCGGTGGGTGCCTCGTCGAACTCGTAAACGACCGACTTCAGAAACGGGGCGTATTGGCTGAACGTCTCCCAGCGAGCCTTAACGGTCTGCGGCACATCATCGCAGGCGTACGTCAGGATGATCCCCACTCGGCCCTGAGCCATGCTCACCGGACGCGGCTCCGCGTTGAGTGCGAAGTCGCGAATATCGAGTCCGAAGAAGCTCACTCGCGACGTGACGGCTGACACCTCGCCACCGTTGATCACGACAGGAGGCAGTGCCGCGAAGAACTTCCCGATGGCATTCGTCAACCGCTGCTGTTCGTCGACGGTGAGCACGTTGTGATCGGCCCGTTCGATCGGCAGCCACTCTTCCAGAGTCAGCAGCGGAATCAGGATCTCGTGCCGCACTTCGCCGGGCGTGATGTACAGGAACGAGTAGAGTCCGCTGTAGCTGGCGATGCCCAGTTGCTGCTTCAGGCGCTCGCGCCGCAGCTCCTGAAGTTCGCGCCAGTTCTTCGGCGGCGTCGGCGGCTTGCTCCAGTCGAACCCCGTTGTCAGCGTCTGCCCGATCATCAGTGGCTGCGGCAAATCGAGCACCACTCCCGTCTGCCGAACCTGGCAGTCCATCATTGCGGGAAGAATCGCCTTCTCCCCGCCGAACCGCTGCGACACGGTGAGAAACGACAGAGGCTCATCCACCGGAAACTTCAGTGAGTACGTGACGGACACTTGCTTCACGTCGGCCTCGACGACGCCGTCGTCTGTGATCTTCGAGTGATCGACAGCGACGAGCTGACCAGCAAGTTTTCCGCCGTCAGCGTTTAACAACCGCAACCCGTCCAGCACGAACTTCGAGTGCCGTTGAGCCGCTTCCCGCAACTCGACCGCGGGATAGACACCCTCGCCGCTGGCCGCGACGGGGCCGTACAGCACGAGGTCTTCCACCAGAACCTCAACGCTCACGTCGACGCAGTCACGCTGCACGTCGACAGTGGCTTCCGTCAGCGAAATCGGATGCCCGAGGGCCGCGCCAGCCGCAAAGAGCAGGATGCTCGCCGCCAGCCAGCAGCGAGCCCAGGCGACTGAAACGGCTCTCTCTGATTCGCGAGAAACCACGGCGAGGGCCTTATTCTTCAACACGGATGACGGCATCGGCCCAGCTCAGGAACCGCATCCCGTCCGATTCGACGTCCGCCGTGATCGCCAGCGTTGCCGGCAGACCGACCGACTTCCCGATGACCGCCGTGACGGGGATCGCTGCCGACTTTCGCGATTCGATCGTGATCTCAACCGGACCGCTCACGTCAGTCAGGCCGGGGCTGTTTCGCGGACTGACCTTGAACGTCCGCGTCACCGGCGAGTGGTTCAGAATGCGGACCTCGAACTGCACTCGCTCGCCGATCTTCGCGGTTGTGCCTCGCGGATAGAACGACGCCCACTGCTCGTCGATGCCGTAGTTGATGTCATCCCAGGGAAGCAGTTCGTCGAGAATCTCGCGGCGTTTTCGCAGGTTCGTTTCCAGGTAGTCGAGTTCCTTCTCCGAGAAGCGGAACACGTGCGGAATGTGTTCGTTGATCAGCCAGTAGTCGCTTCCCAGGCCGCGAATCTGCTTCAGGCAGAACGGATACCCCGTGTCGTCGTGCAGCAGGTTGCGATTCAGCAGGCAGTAGTCGTCCATGCCTGACGGAGAAAACGCATCGCCCACAAAGTAGACCGGCGTGCCGCCGTTTCTGCGGACCAGCAGGGCACCGTGATAGAGTGCCTGGCCAGGGTAGAACTGAAACTCCAGCTCGAACTCCTTCCACTTCATGCGGTGGCCGCTCTTGAGACCCGTCACGTCCTTCATCGCCGCGTGAGTCGTCGCCGGCATGTGGTACGCACCTGGGTTTTCCAGAATGTCTTCGTACTCGACGGTCGAGTAGATCGGGCAGCCGAATTCCTCAGCCGCCGCCTGGACCATGTTGGTGTGATCGTCGTGGTAATGCGTGACGAAGATGCCGTCGACCTGCTTGATCAGTCCGCTCTTCATCAGGTCCTTGATGCCGTCGATGACTCGCTGCACGCCGCAGTCCAGCAGGAAGCCGTGGCCGTCGTCCGAAATCAGCATCCGGCTGGTCGAGTTCTGCCAGATCCAGTCCGGCGTGTCCTGGTAGAGCGAGTACGGCATCAGCTTGACGTCGGCGTCCTCGCCCAGAACGCGACGCCCCTTGATCGTCATCCGCTCTTCCTTGAAGTACCAGTTCAGCGCGTTCGTTGAGAGGTAGTTACGGTAGTAAGCCTCGACGCGACCGATCAGCTTCGCGATCGCTTCAGACGGATTCCTGATCACAGGCCCGCGCGCCGGGATAATGAGGTCCGGCTTCAGCTCTGCTACTTTGCGAAGGCTCTTCACAAGATCGGCCAGGCGCGACGCGTGCCCGTGGTAGCCGCCGATCTTCGCCTCGGGAATCGCGTCCTGAAAGCTGTAAAGATCGAAGAGCTGCCCGTCGCCGTAGATCAGATCTCCGGTAAACGCGACCGTCGAACCGTCGATCTCTCCGACGTACGACACCGCGCCGCGAGTGAATCCCGGCGTGCTGACCGTCTTCAGCGACAGGCCCGGGAACTCGATCGTCGAGTCAGCTCCGACAGACTTCAGGCCTTCGATCTTCCTGGTCAGGACCTTCGTCGACTGCTGCGCGTAGTCGTGAAAACGTTTCGTCCAGAACTCATCCCAGAACGCTTCGGGGCTGGCGAGCAGAGCTTCTTCGGCTGCCGGACCATACACCTTCGCGCCGGCGGCGATCGCTGACTGGGCAGCCGTCACGACGTCGCGCCGATGGTGCGTCAGCAGGACGGCGGCGGGTCGGGCAGCGGAAGACTGCGGCTTTGAGTAGACGGCAACCTGCTGACCGTCGGCGTCGATCAGGACGCTGTTCACCGGTCCCGATTCAAACTCGACATGCGGCTGCAGCTTTTCCGCCAGCGTCGAACGCACACCGACTGACAGGACGAGAGCAACCGCGACGAAGGCACGGACAACGAAAATCAATCGCATCTGGTTTCCCCTGCTTGAGAATCCACACTGGCGGCAGCAAGCTTACACGCTGCGAATCGATCCGTCTCGTTTCCCGCAGCGGATCAGAGTGGACAGAACTGGCGGCGTAATGATCGAGCTTTCGAATGTGCAGTTCCGGTACGAGGACGACGGTTTCGGCCTGTCGGTCCCGTCGCTGCGGATTGCTGCGGGAGAAACAGTCGCCCTGGCCGGACCAAGCGGCTGCGGCAAGACAACACTCCTGAATCTGCTCTCGGGAATTCTGGCTGCCGGCTCAGGAACGGTGGCCGTCGCCGGCTGCGAACTGTCGTCGCTTTCCGATGCTGACCGCCGCGCGTTCCGACTGAAGAACGTCGGCCAGGTGTTCCAGGAGTTCGAGCTGCTCGACTACCTGAGCGTTCGCGAAAACATTCAACTTCCGTTCTGCATCAATCCGGCACTGCCGCTGACCAGCGAGGCTCGCGCCGAGTGCGACCGCCTGCGTGAGTCGCTCGGTCTGGCTCTGCTTGCCGATCGTCCCATTGACCGGCTGTCGCACGGTGAGCGGCAGCGAGTTGCGATCGGTCGGGCACTCGTCACCCGACCGAGACTACTGCTCGCTGACGAACCAACCGGCAATCTTGATCCGTCGACGCGAGACCG
>JAPOLP010000527.1 GCA_029977045.1 Planctomycetota bacterium | reverse complement strand
CAGTTCCGTCGGGTGCTCGGATACGGGTCGGGCCATGAGAGCTATCTCCAAAAGCGACGAACTTTTAATTCGTTCGGAGAATAGCCGGCGTCACACAGTCGTCAAGACGTTCTTCTAATTATTTAGAAGCAGTGACGGAATATCTTCACGCCTTGCGGAGCGACGGTTCCGACTGACGCCTGCGCCAATTAAGTGCGAGCCGCGTCCCCATCGGACAGGCTTGCCCCAAAGGCTCTGAGAACAACGGCACTGTCCACGTTCCTGAACGTCATCGTCGCTGCACTGAAGAAGCCCAGACTGGCAGCGGTGAAGAAGTGGACTGTATTCAGATTCAGCCATCGGTCGATGAGTCCCGTGTTTACTGAAACTGACTGAATATTGCGCGTCGGTGCCAGGGAGATTCGCCTGTTGAACCAGCCGCTGCGCGTGATGATTCGCCGCGTCGTGATCACATAGAACTGATGCTTCCACTCGATGTAGGCCAGGTACAGCGCCAGCGGAACAGCCAGAACAGCTCCCACGAAGAACAGCGGCAGCCCTGCTGCGAGCCCGGAGAGGAACGCCCCAAACATTCTCAGGTACAGCGACGACTTTGCCGGATTACCGGAGAACAGAACCGTCTCGCTGGACGAAATCAGTTCCTCGATATCGCGAGGCATTCCTGATCTCTGCCAAAGCTCTTCCTTGAGTTCCGTCCCCAGAGAACGGCTGCGTTGTCCAAATGTCGGCTCAAACTCACTCTCATGCCGGATCGCCTCGTCGTCTTCCTCGACGCCACCGTCATCGAAACTGTCGAAGTGGTTACCCGGCCCGGCGAACTCCATGGGAATCCGCACCTGATGCCCGCAACTCGGACACTTCGTGGAACGACCAGCGTGCTCGTCTTTGGTCGTCAGGCTTCTGCCGCAATTCAGACACTTGAAGTCAATCATTTCCTGCCCTCAGTTGAATTGTCAGACAACTCGCGACCGACTGCCTCAGCCTTCTGACAAAACCGCGAACAGCAACATACTGAAAGGTGCAACGTGCGGACATGAATAACGGTCCGGACTATCAGACGTCCTCACAGCCCCGCCGTCGCCTCAGACTGATGCTCAAAAACGAGGGGGACGCCCTCACGCTCCGTTCTGCAACGCCATTGCTGACCACAGATCAGCGACACTCGCCTGCCATGAGAATTGGGGCGACCAGGTTCCGTCCACTGTCAGACAAACATTGTCCACGGGCGTTACGCACGTTTCGCGCAGTTTCGATGCGTCGCCAACCGACCGCACGATGCCGCCGCGAGATTCGACCTCACCAGACGCACTCGGCACATAGCCGCCGGCCAGTTCGCCCAGAAGCGTCGCGACATCGAGCAGCGACGTTTCAATTCCGGTTGCCAGATTAAACACCGAACCGCTCGCGACGCTTGATCCGTCAGTCGACGCTACATCCAGGCGACAGAGCAGGGCAACAACAGCGGCGGCCACGTCACGAGCATCGATAAAGTCGCGAGTCGAATTCGCGTTGAAGACCTCGAAGTCAGTCCCAGACGGCGCACCGGCCGATTTGAGTTTGAGGAGACGGCGCGCGAGGGATGCAGCAAAGTAAAAATCCGGCAGACCAGGCCCGATCACGTTGAACGGTCGGACGATGACAACCTTCTGGCCGCTGGTGGCCGCGGCAGCCAGAGCGAGGTGCGTCTGGGCGAGCTTCGACTGCCCGAATGGAGTTGTTGGCTCGCATACACACTCTTCGGAGACAGGGAGGCGACATTCAGCAACGGGGCCATACTCCGCAGCACTGCCGAAGATGCAGAGCGAAGCATCGTGAGCGTAGACGCGGGCAGCGGCCAGCACATTGCAGGTGCCGTCGACGTGCGTGCGGAACAGTTCGTCGGGATCGCGGCTCGACGTCGCGCCGGCGCACTGAATGATCCAGTCGGGAGCGGAGTCTTTGATCGCACCTTCGACCGAGGCAGCATCAGTCACCTCACAGAAGACGGTCTCGCCGCGCCCGTTGGCTTCTGCCCGTCGCGACGTCGCCACGACCTCGCAGCCGATCGTCCGCAGGTGATCGCAGACGTGACGTCCGATGAACGACGTTCCGGCGATGACCAGCGCTTTCGGCATGACGACGGCTCGCGAACGACGTTACGCAGCGCGGAGAGTGAACTGCGACTCGCGTTCGGCGAACAGCTCGGTCGCTTCCTGCAGGTCTTCCGGGCGGCCCAGGTCGAGCCACGTCGCGTCGGTCTTCCAGGCAAGCACTTTGCGACCAGCATCCTTGAGGTTCAGTGCCAGCGTCGGGAAGTCGAGGTACTCGCCCTTCGGGATCATCTCCAGAACGTCGGGCCGGTAGACGTAGATGCCCATGCTGACCGAGTAGCTCTTCGTCGGCTTCTCGATGTAGTCCGTCAGCCGGCCATCGTCAGCGATTTCCAGGACGCCAAGGTCGATCTTCACCTGTTTCTGATGTGCCGCGATCGTCAGCGCCGCGTCCTGCTCGAGGTGATAGCGGAACAGGTCGGCGTAACTCAGGTCCGTCAGGATGTCGCCGTTCATCACGAGAAACGGTTCGTCGAGACCGGGCACCATCGCCAGTGACCCTGCCGTGCCAGTCGGCTTTGTCTCTTCAATAAAGTCGATCGTCAGTCGCTCGTGCAGCTCGGGCCGCTGAGCGAGGAAGACTTTGAAGTAGTCCGCCATGTACCCGAGCGTCAGTGTCACGTGAGTGAAGCCGTCGTCGGCCAGCTGGTGCAGGACGAGATCGAGGATTGGACGTTCGCCAATCGGCAGCAGCGGCTTCGGAATGACGGTTGTGTACGGAGCCAGTCGGGTGCCACGGCCTCCTGCCAGAATCACAGCTCTCATACTCGATATTCCCCCACGTCGTCCCTGGGTTGGGAATTGCGAAACCAGTCGATGGTGCGCTGCAGTCCTTCGTCGAGCGTCACCTGCGGCGTCCAGCCACAACGTTCTTTAGCGAGTTCCGCCGATCCAAGCAGCGTGAATACTTCGCTTTTCTCCGGTCGCTTCCGTTCGTCGCGTTCGGTGACGGGCAGGCTGGTGCCAGCGAGGCTCTGAATCCGGTCGATCAGGTCGCCGATCGACACGCCAACGTTCGTCGCCAGGTTCGTCACTTCGCCGATGCACGCTTCCGACTCGCCGCACTCGATGAATCCGTTTGCCGTGTCCTCGACGAAGACCATGTCGCGGACCGGGGTGCGGCTGCCGACCTCGATCACGTCGCGCTGCAGGGCCTGAGTGATAATCGTCGGGATAATCGCCCGCGTACTCTGACGTGGCCCGAACGTGTTGAATGGTCGAACGACTGTTACTGGGAGATCAAACGCCTTGTGATAACTCAGCGCGATGTGGTCCGCTCCGATCTTGGTGGCCGAGTACGGCGACTGCCCCTGCAATGGATGTTTCTCGTCAATCGGTGTGTACAGCGCCGTCCCGTAGACCTCACTGGTCGATGTCACGATGCAGCGTTCCAACTGGTGTGTCCGGGCGGCTTCCAGCACGTTCAGAGTGCCCTGGACGTTGACCGTCACGTAGCTCTGCGGAGCGACGTACGAATACGGAATTCCGATCAGCGCCGCCAGGTGGAAGATTCGCGAGCAGCCGCGGGACGCTTCCATGACCGCTCGGCCGTCGGCAATGTCGCCGTGGAAGAACTCCAGCCGCTCCTTCAGATCGGGCGAAATGTCGTCGAGCCAGCCTTTGTTCGCGTTCGACGTGTACCGCACAAAGGCTCGCACGCGATGGCCGCGACGGAGCAGAGCTTCGACCAGATGGCTGCCGATAAAGCCGCCGGCTCCGGTGACGAGATATCGTTCTTCGCTGGACATGGCTGGTAAGAATGTCGGGGAAATCGTCCTCTGAGCTGCTTCCGACCGTGCGCAACTGCAGCCCGAAAGCGTTAAACCGCGCGGAGAGTCGCGGTTATCAGAAACCGAGTCCAGATGAGTTTCAGCGAGGCCAGACTCAGGCCAGAATGCCGCCGCGAACTCAGATCACACCAGTCAGAGCAACTTCCCATGACCACCGATTCTTCTGACCCGAAATACCAGCCCGGCGACGCGCCGGGACCAGCTGGCTGGGATGACGACGTCATCATCAGCGAAGACACGCACCGCGAGAACCGCATTCCGCCGGGGCAGACCCGAACGCGAAAATGGCCGGTCCTGCACGCGTCGACGGTGCCGCGAGTTTCTCTCGACGACTGGACGTTCGAGGTCCGTGGCCTTGTAAAGAACCCGTTTAAGGTGACCTGGGACGAGTTCCAGCAGCTGCCTCGCGTCAAGGTCTTCGCCGATTTCCACTGCGTGACGACCTGGTCTCGGCTCGGCAATCTGTGGGAAGGCGTCTCGATCAAGGCTCTGCTGGAGAAGGCCGAGCCACTTCCCGAAGCGAAGTTCGTCGTCGCGGAAGGCTACGACTTCGGCTGGACGACGAACCTGCCGCTCGCTGATCTCGACGATGCCGACGTTCTCGTCGCCGACCGCCACGACGGTGAGCCCATCGATGCCGACCACGGCGGCCCGCTGCGTCTCATCGTCCCGAAGCTGTACGCGTGGAAAAGCGCCAAGTGGCTCAAGGCAATTGAACTGACCGCCGACAACCAGCCCGGCTTCTGGGAAAAAGGCGGCTACCACGACCACGGAGATCCGTGGGTCGTCAGCTCCCAGCACCCCGACGGCGAGCGCTTCCGACGTTAACTCGCGACAGCCCGACTCCGACGGCACGCTTCGACTGGCGTGGTCGAGGCGTGCCGTTTTCTATTTGGCGTGCGTCAGGCCGCGGATGTCGATCAGGCAGAGCTGGCGGCCTTCGCCTGGTTTGACGGCGTCGATGCAGACGAGTTTGCCGTCGCGGCTCAGGCGGGGATGCGTGT
>JAPOLP010001097.1 GCA_029977045.1 Planctomycetota bacterium | reverse complement strand
CGAACCGCCGGAAGTCGCTGAGAAATACGGCGACAACAACTTCGGCCGCGGCCTGCTGATGGCTCGCCGACTGGTCGAAACCGGAGTGCCGTTCGTCGAAGTCAACATGGGCGGCTGGGACCTGCACGCCGGCGTGTTTGACGCTCTGAAGACAGGCCAGCTCCCGGCGCTCGATCAGGGGATTGCGGCGCTCACAAGCGACCTCGCCGAACGCGGAATGCTGGACGACACGGTCCTCGTCTGGATGGGCGAATTCGGGCGAACTCCGAACATCAATGCCAACGTCGGTCGCGATCACTGGGCTCATGCCTGGTCGGTCATGGTCGGCGGCGGCGGACTGCAGGGCGGCATCGCTGTTGGAGAAACCAACGCCGACGGCACAGCTGTCGTTGGCAAGACGACTCAACCGGGAGACATCTGGGCAACGGTCGCTCAGGCACTGGGAATCCCGGTCGACACTGTTCACACCTCAAAACGCGGGCGTCCGATGAAACTGGCGAACGGCGGACAGCCAATCGCCGAACTTGTTGCCCCTCTCACCAAAGGAGCAAGCCCCAGCCTGGCCTCGGTCGGGTAACTCAAGTTCGCACCGCAAAACAACTGCCTCTGCTGAGAAAGGAATCGAACCATGAAAACTTCAGAAGCGAGACCTGTTGCCTCACGACGAGGCTCAACGGCTCAGCTCGCCTGGCTGCTGGTCGGAGACGTTGCCGACCTGCTCGAAGGTGGGCTCGACAATGACAGCATTCGATGGCTGCTGCCCGTGCTTGAGTCGCTCCGCGGCCTGATGGATACCGAGGCTCAGGAAGATGCCGCCGCCGGCTTCATGGACGACGTGGTGACTCAGTTCCCCAACGCGTATGAGCGAGTTGCCTTGCTGCAGGAGATGCACAGTCAGCTTCACAGCGAGCTGCACGTCTTCGTGCATCAGCTCAGCAGGCTGGCGGACCAGATCGCCGTGAATCCCAGTATCCGGCTCGACGAGATGACTATCCGGATGCTGAAGCTGCGGCTGGTGAGCTGGGGCGACCGGATGTCGGCACAGCATCGCAACGAGCGCGAGCTGAGTCAGTCGGTCTGGTATCTCGAACTGGGTGCCGGCGACTGACGGCGTTTCTGTTTGTTTGGGGTCGCGATATCTGTTTTCAGCTATGAAAAAGCGAGAGGCCGGCACCACAGGGGGCCGGCCTCTCCAATTTTGTCGAGCTTCAGGAAGTGTGCATCCTGACGAGCGGGTCGTTATTTCTTGTGTGCTTTATGGCACGCTGCACATGAGCTGGCGGCCGTCTTGAAGCCAGCATTGGCGCCGTCGAGGTCTTTTTTCTCGATCGCGGCCAGAGCAGCATCGGAGCCTTCACGCAGCGACTTGCAGGCTCCCGCCCAGACGCCATCCGGGCAGCGCTTGTCGTCCATCAGAGCGTGGCCCATTTCGCTCAGGCAGGACGCGTAGCAGGCAGCGGTGTCCCATTCTTCGTCTGTCTTCGGACCTTCCTTCAGCAGCCCGCCCAAGCCACCGCAGTTCGGCTTGACGATGCCTCGCATCAGGTACTTGGTCTGAGCGGCTCGCGTATCGCCCTTCGTGATCTTCGCGTCGACGCTTGTCAGCAGTGACGAGACACCAAAGGCCAGAGCAATCAGGCAAACAGCAGTCAGTCGAGATTTCACCATCTACACGTCCTCCAGAGAAACGGGGTCTGCCGATCGGTGCGTCCGTCGGCGCATAGAAAAAGCCCCGGTCGAACAGCAAATGCTCGAACGGGGCTGCCTTAGCCTGAATTGCGGACCACTCATCAGTCAGCGTTGATGATCGTGTCGAGATTGCGCCGAACTGTCAAATCACCGCGAGCAGAAATCCCAATCGTCTGACGAGGCGGGCTGGGCAGGTTCTGGCGAGATTGCGACTCAGCGAGTCCAGCGAAACGGGAAAAACAGATCGGGATTGAAATCCAGGATCGCCGATGAGTAGGATCGTCTTCCTGCTCACGACGGGCAGCACCGTGGTTGCGATAACCACAACAGCTCGACTGACTTTCTTCCTGCCATGGCAGACTTCAGCTCCGCTTCCTGGGGCTGCGACTTTTCTTCTCTTCTGCCGAGCATCGCTGCCGGAATCAGGCGCCTGCCTGCGACATGTGTCGACGAAGTGTTCCGAATGTGACGTCGTGTTCCGGCGTCGCGCCCGACCCAACGAACTCTGGTGGTGGCACCGTGTTTGCTTGGCGTCGTGTCGAACGTGACGTCCCCGCGAGGTCCAGGAAAGTGTGCGGCCTTGCAGACAGGTGAAATCCTGGGTGCGCGTTCT
>JAPOLP010000222.1 GCA_029977045.1 Planctomycetota bacterium | reverse complement strand
GTTCTTCGTCCGAGTACTGATCGAGCTGCTGAGCCAGTTCCTGTTCCGTCATCGGTGATCCTCGCACTTCGCAACGGGAAATACGCGGTGGCACGTCACGAGCCGCCGCTGTCGTTGCTTCACTAATCGGCATAACCGGACGGGCTGGTCGAGGAATCCTGCCCGGACGACCGGGGAACGTGCAGAATCGTGCAACTCGTTATTTAGCAGTGAGTTGCTTCGCGAATTCCCGTTCCCGGCTGGCCCGCCGATCGTCACCCGCGGCCTCAAAAGCCCGGGCGAGAACTTCGTGGGCGGCGACGTCGGTCACGTCGATCTGCAGCACTTCGGCAGCCCACTTCGCAGCGGTCTTCAGGTCGCCTCGCTCGTTGGCGAGTTCGGCCAGCTTTTTCCGAACCGATGCGTTGTCGCCGTCGAGGTTGGCGATTTTCGTCAGCACTTCCTCGAGACGCTCTTTCTGGCCGAGCTGCAGGTACGCGGCGGCCAGGCCTTTGAGCCAGTCGTCGCTGTGCGGCATTGCGAACCGACCGATCCCCAGCTTCTCGCGACCGAGTTCGTACAGGTCGGCGGCGTCCGCCGGACGACGTTGCCCCAGCCGGACTTTCGCCAGCAGCCCGAGGACGTCCGGATGCGGCGACTCCCGGTCAAGCGCTGGTTCGAGGTAGCTTGCTGCGTCGTCGAAGTCGCGACCCAGCAGTTTGAGCTGAGCGAGGACGATAGCCGCGAGTGGCTCAGCCGGGTTCTTCTCGACGGCCTGGCTGGCGAGTTCCCGCGCCTGATTCCGCCGTCGCGCCTTCAATAGAGCATTCGCGTAGGCGGCAATCGCCGTCGGGTTCTCGCGATCCGCTTCGTAGTCCTTTTCGAGATCGGCGATCGACTTTGGCTCGGCGAACGCATTGCCACCCATAGCGTCGACCAGGTGCTGCAGAAACTCTCGATACCCGGCGTCGAACTTCTCCGCCGGCATTCCGAACACTTCAGGGATCGCCTCAGCGGTTGAGAGATTGCGGCGGAAACAGTCGAGCATCTTTGCGATGCACTCTTCGCCGAACGTCTCGATCATGTACTGCGCATAAAGCCGGCTCTGGCAGTAAGCGAACTGCCAGTCGAGTGGCGACTTCGGTCGCTGAAAGATCGGCGTCAGCTCATCAAGGCTCCAGATTTCGCTGGCGGGAACTCGCTGCAGCAGCAACTGATTCCAGATCGCTGGTCGTTCGATGCCTTCGCTGGTCACGGCCAGCGCTTCGGTAAACCAGTGCGGAATGTTGAAGTGCGTCTGCTGCAGCGTGACGATGTGAACGAACTCGTGCTTGACGACGCGAGCCCAGTTGAACGGCTTGTCGGCAGCCGTCGGCGAGGTCAGCGCGACCATCATTCCGGTCGACGCACCAATCGTCTGGATCCACGGCAGGCCGACCATTCGCGCGCTGAACCACTGATGCGCGGACTGTCCGTTCGCGTTGTTGTAAATCTCGAACGTCGTCCGCTGCTGCGGCTCGAAGCCGTACTTCGCAACCAGTTCGGCATAGACCTCTTCGAGATACTCGGCCATGTAGGCTCCGAGCATCGCGTCGACCGTCGAGTCGACTCGGATGACGAAATGGTCTGTCGTGATGACGCGGTACCCGTTCAGGACGTCGAGCACCTTCCGCATATTGCTGACGCGAACGTGATACGGGTCGGCTCGAAAAGCGTCGTCGAGAATCTGCCGAGCCTCGTCGGTTCGCCCGGTCTGCATGTAAAGCATGCCCAGCTGCGTCTTCGGCTGCGAAAGCTGCGGCATGACGCGGATGGCCTGCTGATAGATGGACTCGACAAGTTCGTACTTGCGGCGTGTTTCGAGCCGTTCGCCGAAGACGGACAGGAACAGGCCTGGTCGCGGGTTGCGCCGCGCGACCTCAATGACAATCTGCTCGACCGGAGTCGGGTTTTCCGGCACGGCTTCGTCGATCGCGTCAAGATTCTCCAGCAGCTTCCCGAGTCGAGCGTCCTGCTCTGTCGAGTCAGTCGACAGACTGAGCAGGTAGTGGCACGCGGCCAGCCGGCCCAGCGTGCCCTGGTCAATCGGGTTAATGTGGCGTGCCTGCTGGAGAGTCTTCAGTGCTTCCGCCAACTGACCCTTCATCAGCAGGACGTCGACGCTCAACTGCAGCGCTGGCACAGACCGCGACTGAATATCGAGCGCCTGTTTTGCAAACGTGGCTGCGCCGTCAACATCGTGCTTCTCGAGTGCGGCAACACCGACGGCAACCAGTGCGTCAACGGCTCGCGGATTAACCGCCAGAGCTCGCTGGATATCAGGGACCGCCTGCGCTCGATTGTACTTTTCCAGCAGGAGCGACCCCGACAGCAGATGCGCCTCCCACAGCAGCGGGTCGGCCTGCAGCGCATCGGGGCACAGCGTGTTGACGATGAAGTTAAAGATGCCGGAAACGCTGTTCCACCGCGCGTATTCGCTGGCTCCCTCGCCAATCAGCAGCAGTGTTTCTCCGCCTGTTGGCTGTGCCCGGTTGTAGAACCGCACGAACCACCGGAACTCGTCGTTGGCTTCGTCAAGTTTTCCACATTCGACCATAACGCGCGCCCGCACCAGCCGAGCCAGCAGGTTCTCGTCTTCCTGCTTGATTGCCTCACCAGCCAGCTTCTCGGCGACATCCAGATTGCCTCGCGAGAACTCAATCCTCGCCCGCTCCGCGAGGAAAGAAGGCTGTTTCGCCAGCGTGTCGTCCGTGGGTGTCAGCGTCCCCACAGCGTCATCGAGCCGGCCCAGCGCTACGAGTGATCGTGCGTGTCCGACTCTGGCGGCGACAGACTGGATGTCGGTTTCGACTAGCTTCGCATAGGCCTCTTCGGCTTCCTCGTACCGACCTCGCTGCAGATGCTGCCGTGCCGAACGAAGGTCCTGAGCGACTGCGTGCTGAGCGGCGAACAGCAGGCAGGCTGCTCCACAAACGAAGAATACCAGGCTCGACAGGCGTCTCGGAGACTCCGACCTTCGGATGAAACAGTTCATGGCACCGCGTTGAAGTGGCTGGCTGGTCGGATGACGGATCGGTCTGGAGTGCGAATGCATCGTCGAAGCTTATCGGTCGCCTTACGAAGGAGACGAGGCTGGCTGGATATCCTGCAGGCCGGCGTCGAGGGACTCGTCGGACTTCTGTGAGACAACTTCGGAAATTCCGTTGAAGATGGCTCGAGCATTGGCGAGGACCGCGAGAACAGCAGCGGCGCACAACGCGATCAGGATGTGATTCCTCAACGGGTCATTGACTGCGATGGCCATGCGACCGTCAATCAGCCGAGGCAGGGTCATGAACGGGCTGACCAGATCGATCATGTGAAACTTTTCCGATATCGGATTGGAACTCAAAGCTCTGACAATCAACGGAGTCACGCTGATGGCGACGGTAAAGATCACGATGAGTGCTCGACCGTGTGCCGGTCGAAACGAGGGAGTGACCAGCCGCAGCCACCGCGTCATCGCCGCGCCCAGCCCAGTCAGAAACACCATGTAACAGCACGTCGCAAGGACAAACGTCGGAAACCAGTCGGTGTCCCAGTCGAACAGAAATGCCGCGGCCAGAATTGCTCCGACGTGCAGCAGCATCCAGAGCAAACCACGTGCACCACCTGGCATCCAGGGAACGAAGAGTATTCGCAGCAGGGGATTGCGAGGGAGTTGCCGACGAAGGCGCCGCGAAAGCCAGTCGACTTCCGTGGCCGCGTATGCACCGGCAATTGCCCAGTGGAAGGCGACGAACATGAGTAGTTCGGTACCGTCGCGACTGGAAACGCTCAGGCCGGCCCACAACGAGTTGGCGACGACGGCGGCACAGAACAGCCAGAACTGTGCGGCCAGAATCAATCGGATGCCGCTGCTGCGATTTCCGGATTCAAACGTCAGTCGCGAAACCGCAACCTGCTGGGCGAGCAGCGTGTAACTCCCCGCCGCAACGACGACACAGCCGGCACTCCACCAGAAGGCGGGGTCGTCGAACGGAACGCCGGCGTACGAAAACTGAAACATCATGCCGGCGGTCATGTAGAGCTGAAACATCAACAGAAAGAACATGCCCATCGAATTGGCGGCCTGGATCTGGCGCTTCTGAGCCAGCGTGCTGAGCATCAGTGCGAACATCGATACGCAGATCGACCAGCCGAAAGCGATCGCAAGGAGAAACAGGCTCAGAGGCAGATCGAATCCCTGCAGCAGCGACGCGAACGCGATGAACGGCGTGATGGCGGAGTAGTAAACGAAGCTCTGCACCATTGCGCTGAGTAGCTTGCCGTTGACGATCTGACGCGGGGTTAACGCGGAGATGCTCAGCAGCTCGAACGTGTTCTGATCACGTTCGGAAAGCATGCTCCGATGGGCACCGAATGGCACGATGACAATGACAGCGAAAGCGAGGATGCCGAAGTAGATCAGAAACAGCTGGTTGCCGGCCGATCCAAACTCCATCGCGTTCGGGCTGAAGATGGCGGCACCCGCCGAGACCAGCCACGCAATGACCAGCAGCAGCATGAATGTCACGACGAACTGCCGACTCTTCAGCGCCTGTCGCACCTCCTTGACGAGAATCGGATTCATCCGATCGGTCAGCCGGTCGGCGAGTACGGACAGGCGATTGTCTGCATCCGCTGCGCCCGCTGGCTGGGCCAGGGAAATCGTATCGCTGCTCATTGCGTGATCCCCTGGGTGATGTTCATGAAGGCGTCTTCGAGGCTGTGCGACTTGCTGTGGAATTCGGCAATGGCAAAACCCGCAGACAGCAGTCGCTGCAGCAGTTCGGTCTGAGCCTTGTCGTCGCCTTCGAGTTCAAACGCCGCCTTGCCGGCGGCCATCTGGACGTGTCCGACGAATGGTTGTTCGAGCAGCCATTTTTCGAGCCGGTCGGTTGTCGTCGCGTCGTCGCGGCCTCGTGCCAGACGCAGCAGCAGTGACCGGGACGACTGACGTCCGACAGCGCGACGCTGCTGCTGCTGGATTTCCTCAATCGTCCCGTGTGCCAGTATCCGGCCCGCCTCAATGATCGCCGCCGAGTCACAGATTTCGCTCAGCTCGGTGAGGATGTGCGAGCTGATCAGGACCGTCTTGTTCATTTCCGTCGCGAGCAGCCGGATCAGTTCCCGCAGCTCGACGCGGGCACGCGGGTCGAGTCCGGCGGCCGGCTCGTCGAGCACCATGACCTGCGGATCGTGAATCAGACAACGCCCCAGCCCCAGCCGCTGCGACATGCCCTTCGACAGTGTTTTGATCGGCTTCTCCGCCAGCTTGCGCAGTTCCGTGAAGACGAGTACGTGTTCGATCGCGTCCCGCCGCCGATCGCCTCGCAACCCGTATGCTCGCGCATAGAAATCGAGAAACTCGACGACGTTCATATCGCCATAGCGACCGAAGCTGTCCGGCATGAATCCCAGGTACTTCCGCACTCGATCCGGGTAATCGACGACCGAATCGCCGCAGATGAACGCGTCGCCGGCGGTTGGCAGGTCGAGCGTCGCCAGGATACGCATCGATGTCGTCTTGCCCGCGCCGTTCGGGCCAATGAAACCCATGACCTGGCCGGCGTACGCTTTGAACGAGACGTCGTCGACCGCTTTCAGGCGACCGAAGAAGCGGTGCAGGTGTCGCAGTTCAAGCGTCGCTTCACCACGCGGCGGCGTAGCGGGGGCGTCACCGTTTTCGCAGACAGATTTGACGCCGGGCTGCTCGGACTCACTCATCGCAGCAACCTCTTAACCGGCGGGATCCTCGAACAGGCCATCGTCGGCAATGATCTCGCCCTCGAGGCCGCCATCATCGGTCGAGCAGTATTCCGCTCCGGAAAGACCGCCGACTGCTGTCTCGTCGAGTGACTCTGCTTTCTTGATCAGAGTGACGCAGTTGCCGGTCTCGTTGTACGTGATTTCGTCCATGAAGGAGCGCATCAGCAACATGCCGCGACCACTGGGTCGTTCGAGATAGTCGGGATCGGTCGGATCCGGAATGTCTGCGGGATCGAATCCGGGGCCTTCGTCGCGAACGACGAAGCGGGCTTCACCGTGCGTCAGGAACATCGTGACGTGCAGCCGTCGTGCCGCGTACGGGTCAGCTCCCATGCGGGCCTTCGCCAGGTTTTCGTACTCAGCATTGCCCTGCTCGCGGAGTTCCGAGCTGACTTCCAGATTGCCGTGATAAAGTGCGTTGAGCAGAGCTTCCTCGACCGCGATTCCGATCCGCAGCCGGTCGTTTTCGCCGAACGTCCGCATGTTGCGCATCAGCTCACGAATCTGCTGCACGAGCGCGTGAACGAGCGTTGTATCGTTGGGCAGGATGTATTCGGTTTCGGTACGAACGACGCGGTTCATCAGACGCGTCTGCCCGCGTTCGGCGGACGCAGCATCGAGAATCTGCTGCACTGTCGAAATGAGGTCTTCGCCGAGTCGTCGCTTCGTGACGTAACTCGCGGCTCCGCGGCGCAACGCCTCGACGGCCAGTTCCTCGCTGCCCTGGGCCGTCATCAGCAGAACGGGGATCAGCGGGTAGTCCGCCTTGATCGCTTCGACGAGTTCCAGACCGTTCATTTCCGGCATGTGCAGGTCGGTCAGCACGGCGTCCGGAATATGCAGCTCAATCTTCTCCAGAGCATCCTGGCCATTCTCGGCATAGACGAGTTCGTATTCGCCGGTCTTCTGCAGCAGGCCGCCGACAAGCCGCCGGTCAACCTGTGAGTCGTCAACAATCAGAACGGTCTGCATGAATATGCCCTGCGATAGATGCCCGCATGAACGATTAAGCCGGCAGGATAACAGAATTCAGGCTGGAACTTACGACGGAATCTCACGCGTATCAACAAAGTGTTTCAGTTGTCCGCTAACCGTCACGATGGCTGATTCGAGTTCCGGAATCTGCGCGGCGACCGACGCAATCCGGTCCTCTTTTCCAGCGCGTTCGAGGTCGAATGCCAGGTTGTGAGCGGACTCAACACCGAACGTCCGAAAGCTCGCCTTGATCGTGTGTGCCGAGCGTTGGAACAACTTCGCATCGCCCGAGTCAGCTGCCTTTTTCAGGTCGCGCAGCACCATCCGCGACTCTTCGAGGAACGCCGCCGCGACCTCGCGCAACAGGTCGCGGTCACCCTGCACGATCTTGAGCGGTTTCGGCCAGTCAACGGCGTATCTTGCGGGCCCGGACTTCGCGGAAGCGTCAGTCGCAACAGAGATTGACTGCGCGGCTGCCGAGATGGCGACGGTCCCTTCCGGGAAGAAGCCGGCAATCTCCTGCTTGAGCTGCCAGGACCGCACGGGCTTTGATACGTAGCTGTCCATGCCAGCTTCCAGGCACTCTTCGCGATCGCCCGTCATTGCGTGAGCGGTCATGGCGATGATCGGTCGGTGCCCACCCGCTTCGGCTTCGTGAGCCCGGATCTGGCGAGTGGCTTCCAAGCCATCCATTTCGGGCATCTGGACGTCCATCAGGACGAGATCGAACTCCTGCGTCGTCGCCAGTTCGACGGCTTCCGCACCGTTCTGAGCGACACTGACAGTCAGCCCCCACTTATTCAGCAGAGCGAGCGCCAGCTTCTGATTGACGACGCTGTCCTCTGCTAACAACACCCGCAGCGGGGGCAGCGCGATATCGCGTTTGTGTTCGCCGGCTGGTGCGCCGGGCTCGGACTCATCCATCCCGTCGACAGCGAGCGCCTTCACCAGCACGTCAA
This sequence comes from Planctomycetota bacterium, assembly GCA_029977045.1. Taxonomy (GTDB): domain Bacteria; phylum Planctomycetota; class Planctomycetia; order Planctomycetales; family Planctomycetaceae; genus JAPOLP01. The sequence goes on along the minus strand of JAPOLP010000222.1, from coordinate 523 downwards.
ACAGTTCCGACTGCTTGACCGGCTTGCGGAGATACGCGGCCACTCCGAGGTCCCGGCACTTCGCGATGTCGCCGCTGCGATCACCTGAGGTCAGCATCATGACAACGGCTTGAGCCATGCTGCCGTCATCGTGCATCTGCTGCGCGAGATCGAACCCGTCGCGATCGGGCATGTGGACGTCGCTGAGCACCAGTTGAAATGGCTTGCCGGTTTCTCGCGCCGACTGCAGTGCCGCGAGAGCGTCGTCAACAGACTCAACACTCGTCACGTCGATGCCCCAGTTACGGAGCATCTCGTCGAGGATCAGCCGGTTCGTTGCGTTGTCGTCGACGACGAGAATCCGGTTGCCCTGCACGACTCGTTTCTCGACGGGCTTCGGTGGTGAGTCAGCCAGCCCGAGCCGCACGCTGAAGTGGAACGTGCTGCCTTTGCCGAGTTCGCTCTCGGCCCACACGGTGCCTTTCATCAGTCGCGAAAGTCGGGAACAGATCGCGAGCCCCAGTCCCGTGCCGCCGTAGCGCCG
>JAPOLP010000116.1 GCA_029977045.1 Planctomycetota bacterium | reverse complement strand
GAAGACGAAGAACCGGATTCAGCCGGTTGTCATTGATGAAGTCCAGAAGCGGCTGAGAGAGATTCCCGGCAGCGGTCTGAAGCTGGTGGCCAACCTGCCGTACAACATCGCGACGCCGCTGATCTCGAACCTGGTCGCGACCGAACTGCCGTGGGAACGCATCGTCGCGACGATCCAGCTGGAACTGGCCGAGCGAATGATCGCGACGCCGGGCCGAGGCAAGTACAGCGCTTTGTCTGTCTGGCTGCAGGCTCAGGCGAAGGTCAAGCTGATCAAGCGGATGTCGCCGAAGGTCTTCTGGCCTCGCCCGGGCGTTGATTCCGCCGTCGTCAAGATCACACCGCAGCCGGAGAAGCGCGAGCGGATCAGCGACCGCGACTTCTTCCACGACTTCGTCCGTCGAGTCTTCCACCAGCGCCGCAAGCTGCTGCGCGGCGTCGTGTGCGGCATGTATCGCAAACAGCTCAGCAAACCCGCCGTCGACGCCCTGCTGGCCGAGGAAGGCCTCACGACAGAAAGCCGCGCCGAAGAAATGGAAGTCGACCAGCTCGTCTCCATATCCAACCGCCTGCACGCAGCCATCGTGCAGGAGTAGACTCTTTCGAGAATTGGCTGAGTCCAGTTCCACCAAGCCACCATTGAAAAGCTCGTAAGGTGCCGCAGGTGAATTGGTCGTTCGACGGCAAAATCAGCTGGCTTCGCTCTCTTGAAACAGGCCGCGAGTTTCCTTTGCTCGTTTTCCGCGGTGACGTGGATTTCGCCACGTCTGGGCTAGCGTCGCTCACCAGCGTCGATTATCCAGAGGTAGTCGCCATCTCTCTGACTGACGAATAGTTCAACTCAAACGACAACTCAGCGTGTGAGAAGCGGGTTAACTCCGAGTTATCACGCGACGATTTGCGAATGACTCGCTTTCTTCGTTCCGTAGATACGTTCAAGGCTCCGGCTGGCATCTCGTTTCAGGAATACGCAAAACTCGCAACACCACCACGCCTGTTCTACTCCGACATTCTTACCCCGAACGGCGAAGCTGAATTCGTACGAGACGAGTCTCTCGACGACTTTGTCAATGGCGGTGGGATAATCCTCGACAGGAGTGATGACACCTAGTGTTGTAGTCGTAGGGTGCGTGGAGCGGGCTGAATCAAGCGTCATGGTGCGTTACGCGGACGGCTTTTCGGACAACGAACGTTTTTCCACGGGGACCGTCGCCCGCGCAACGCACCGTCATCCCTGGATGTCCGCTGCACGCACCCTACGGCTGTCTTTCTTACCGCCACCTGCAAAAGGACCTCCCATGAACCGAAATGAATTCCTGAAACTGTCGGCGAGCGTCATTGCCGCGTTTGGGATGGCGGGGCTGGGGGATCGGAGGGCGGTGGCTCGGGAGGCGGGGGTCGTCGAGCTGGATGAGTCGTGGCTCGTGAAGGGGCTCACGGCGATGGTGCAGGCGAATGGCTGGTTTGACGCTCACTGGGGAGCGGCGGTCATCTCGGGGTATTACCTGTGCAAAGAGAATGAGTTCGACGAGGCCACTCGGGCCGGGATCCTGCAGCAACTACAAACGGTGCTCGAAGTGCGGGCTGAGCAGTTCGCGGCGCTGCCCGCAGCGAAGGCGGACGAGAAGCGGATTCCCGAGGTCGCGGCAGCTCTGCGACCGGCTGTCGAAGGCGGCCTGCGGGCTCACGGCCACGCGGTCATTTACGCGTCACTGGCGACGAAGGCGCTCCACGAGGTGCCTCACATGGCCACGCCAAAGGTCATCAACGGCCTGTGCGACCTCAGCCGCCAGATCGCTCGGAAGAAACCGGAACGGCCAAAAGGAGTCGACGGCGACGGGGCTTATCCAGATTCGCAGGCGATGATCGAAGCCCTGTTCGACAGCCTGGCCCGGTTCAAGGATCTGGTCGGCGACCCAACGATCCGCCGTCCAAACTTCACGCACATGACGACTCACACTGAAGCCCTGCTGACTCTCGACGAGCTGGGACTCACCGAGCTGGCCAGGGTCGGACACCTGGGCCACCGGGCTCACATCGGAGCCCCGGTTCCTGACGCCGTTCCGAACCGCGACGCTCAGGCCGCGCGAGCCAGTCTGCAGAGCGTCATGAGCGGCGAGTTCTGGACTGACGAATCACACCTCGACCAGTGGCGCCGCATGTGGGCCATCGGCAAAAACCCGAACGGCTACTGGATCGCCGCCGGCCACCTGTTCAAGGTCCTCTACGCCTACCACCGCCTGATCAAACGCGTCGAGGACGAGGAGAAGATTCGCGTCTGTAGCACGGTGCTCCTCGAACGGTACATCAACCCGTCTGTCCAGGGCGGGTAGGCCCGATCAAGCGGAGCGCCGCTCCGGCAATTGGCCTGCCTACTTCAATGAGTGCAACCGTGGCGTCCAGCTCTGGTCGAGTTCGATGAAGGCGACGATGTGCCCAGCCGTTCCCGCTTCCTGTGCGATGGAAATCTGCTGAGCGATCTGTTGTTCGCTGACGTCCCAGCCCTGAAGGACGGCAATCAGACGCGATGACGGAACGGCAGGCTGCTGGTAGCGAGCGGGCATCGTCTGGAATGACTGCAGTGCCTCGGTGATCCAGCCAGCGGGTTTCTGGTAGATCGGCAGGTCGCGTTGAAAGGCCTTGTACGGCAGCAGTGCTCCGATTTGTGAGCTGTCACTCGCGACCGGGACGAGCTGTTCGGTCCAGGCTTTCCAGCAGATACCCTTGAAGCAGCCCACACCGGCGCACAGGCCGTCGACCGCGCCATCGTGCTCTTCGCATTCGGTTGTCCAGACGGGAATCACGTCGGACTTGGGCAGCAGTTTGCGGACTTCGGCAACGAACTTTGAAGGTGCGTCGTTCTTCAGCGGAGTCGTTGTTCGTCGCTTGCCGTAGTCGGTCGTCCAGCGGCAGAGGTGGTTCCCGCAGCCGCAGGCCGAAGGTGCTCCCTGAAGGTCGTTGAGGAACACTCCGGTCGGTTGCGAGCGGCCCGCCAGAAGCCGTTTCACTCGCTGAAGCTGGCCGTCGAAAGGTTCTTTGCTGAGGATCGGCACCCAGGGGTAAGTCTTGACGACTTCGTTCTCGCCCGGCGTCGGCGGATCGGAAAACAGCCGCCTCCATTCCGGGTGTCCCTGCAGACTGGCCATCCAGTCTGGATGAGCGTCGGCCAGTTCCGGGCAGTGAGCGACCTCGACCCAGTAGTGAAGTTCGAGTCCTGCCGTCCGGATTCGCTCGCACGCTGCGTCCTCGGCTGCCCGCTGGTCTCCGCCTCTCAGCAGCAGCACGACCGCCGTTGTGTTTTCGCGTTTCAGTTCGCCAAGCCGTTGCTCAGTGGCCTGCTCGACCGACAGCAGTGCTCCGCTAAACGACGTTGTTTGTGTTTCTGACGGTTTCACGTCGGCAGCCTGGTTGGCTCCAACGGATCGAACGGAGACAACCGCCGTCGACAGCAGAACCAGACCGACAACAATGCCCGCCAGCAGGCGGGCGGGATCACTTTGAGGCTTCATAGACCAGCGTTTCCGGATACTCAGCCGCCCAGGCGTACCAGCGGCATTGAATGCTGTTAACCCACGTCAGCTCGCTGCCGCGCAGTGGACCGTCGACCCCGCGACCGGCCAGCGTCCAGCGAGTGCCGGTTTCGCGGTCCTTGAACGGAGCCGTCTCGGGCGAGATTTCGTCGGCGTAAAAAGTGAGCAGGCGACCGTTGACGTGACGGTCAAAAGCGACAGCTGTCTTCGTCGGACCGTACCAGAAAACAGAGATGTCCCGGTCGCCGACTTTGTCAGTCAGGCAGGCTCGTTCCGGGATGCCGTTCAGTGGGAAGGCCGAACGGGCTTCGTCAGTTTCGACGCCCAGCACGTTCTGCAGCGGCTTCAGTCTTGAATCGACCTCGCCCATCGTCCGCTTTGCCGATTCGCTCATCGCGAGTGGCAATTGGTTGATCTCGTAAGTGTCACCGTCAAACAGGTCGTAGGCCGTCGACTCGGGATGCAGCATCAACCAGTGCTGCCAGTCGGTCACCATGCTTGGGATTCGCTTGAGCTGCTTCCCTTTCTGCGGCCCCTCGAACGCCTTCCCTGTCAGTGCCGACCAGAGCGTTCCGTCTTTGCCGCGCACAACCATGACGCCACGGCGCCAGCCAAACAGCTCGTAGCCGTAATCCTTACGAAACGCCGAGACGTACCCGCCATCGGGGTCGTAAAAGAACAGCCCGTACGTGTCGTTAATGACTCGCGAACCGGCAAGAAAATGCCGCAGCGGAAACGCCCCGCCATTATGAGCCGCCCGCAGCCATGCCAGCACACGGTCGTCGCCGTTGATCAGCCCTTTGCGATCCTGCGTCGAGCAGTACGAACACGGCGGCTCAGTAATCGACTTGAACTGCCCCGGCTCGGCTTTCTCGATCGGTGTCCCACTCGACTCCTGGGCAGCCAGTTCCGGGATGAAGCTCATGGTGAAGATAGAACAGATGAGAACGGCAAGCTGGTGTCGCGTGAAATGGACACTCATCGTGATCTCCGGCAAGAATCTTATCGGACAGAGCGAACTCGCCGATCGTAAGTCATTGCAGCCGACTACTCACTCTTCAGCCGGTAAAGCTGCTCGCCGGCCTTGCGGACCAGCAGGATTCCTTCGGCTTCGCGGTTGGCGTAGGACTCGACGTCGATCGTGGCCGGGTCACTGTAGCCGAGGTTGATTCGTTCGCAGACTTCGGGCGGAAGCTGTGAGGCCAACGTGACTTTGACGCGGGGCCTTTCGATGCCGTCGTCAAAAGTGCCAGTGCCGCGGACGTGGGTCGAGTGGGCGAGGATGCCCCACGGATAGTCTTTGAATCGATCCCACTGTTTCGTGAAATAGTCGCGAACGTGGTAGCCGACCTCTTCGATCAGCTTGCCGTGTGTGATCGAAATCTCGTCGAGATGCGGCGCGTAGATAATCAGCTCGCCGTCGTCTGCGACCACGGGCTCCAGCTTGTACATGCACTTTCCGGCGACCCACAGTTCGTCGTACATCAGCGGAGCACAGGACAGGACGGTGTGGTACGGCTTTTCGATCCACTCGATGTGCGTCTGCGAGGATACGTCCGCTGCTCGGTCCCACGCGTCTTCCGGTGTGCCGTAAAACAGGTCGTAGATCTCGGCCTTGCCGTTGACGACGAACGTCAGTGCGCGTCGCTCGGCGGGGATCATCTTTGCCGCTCGGTTCACTACGCGACGGACCGGCGTGTCCTTGACGCCGATGATGCCGACGTTGGTGATCAGTGCTCCCAGCCAGTGGAAGAAGTTCAGCAGTTCCGGGCCGGAGATGCCGGGGAAGAAGTACTTGTTGCCGCCTGAGAAGCCGACAACTTCGTGCGGGAAGACCGGACCGAGCACCAGCAGGACGTCGTAGTCGCGGATCAGGGCGTTGATCTGGACCGGGACTTCCAGAGACAGCAGACCGTCGGAGACCTCCTCGACGTCGCCGCGAGTTAATTCGCCGATTGTCGTGAGTTGCTCGGGATCATCCCACGCGTGGTTGTAGAGCGTCACAGCGGCGTAGCGACCGTTTCTGTCTTCGTCGCTGATGCCCAGCAGTTTGCAGATGGCTTCCTGAGGCATCGGCGGATGCGTGCCGAGCGCGACAACGACGTCGATCTTCGTCGCAGCCGGCTGCAGGGCACCATGAACGGTATCGAACAGCAGTGGTAAAGGGGCGGTTCGTGTCGCGTCAGGGACGATCAGCAGGACTCGCTTTCCGTCGAAATCAGAAACGTCGAGTCGTTCGGCAATGCGTTGCCGAACGTCAGCTTCAGAAATTGTCTGCATCGTGCTCTTCAGTTTGGAGATCGCTTGTGGGCATACAGGGAACGAGCTTCCGCCATCGTGATGGGCTTCGACGATGGATTGTCAGGCTGCTGTCCGCCCGGTTGGATCGCGAACTGTAACGACAGTGCGGCTCATTTGACGAAGGATCGGAGCAGAGCCCGTCAAGCGGTTGCTTCCCCGAGGAAATCAGGGGACTTCGATGTCGCACGAGTGCGGAAATCAGGTCAGGCGATCAGCTCAGAGATCAACTCGCCGCCAAATTGAGAAAGCTGTTTGTAACGCCCCGCGTGGAAGTAAGTGAGTTTGTTGTCGTCCAGTCCCAGCAGGTGCAGCAGCGTGATGTGGACGTCGCGAATCGGATGCACGACGTCGACTGCTTCGGCGGCGATTTCGTCGGTCGCTCCAACAGTTGCGCCGCGTTTTACTCCGCCGCCGGCGAACCACATATTCATGGCGTCGACGTTGTGGCCTCGGCCAAGAGCTGTCACGCCGCCGCGATAGTTGTTGTCGGGCGTCCGACCGAATTCGCCGGTCCAGACAACCAGCGTGTCTTCCAGCAGGCCTCGGGCTTTGAGGTCCTTGATCAGCGCGGCGATCGGCTGATCAACGCTCGCGATGCGCGAACCGTGTCCGCGTTCCAGATAGTCGTGGCTGTCCCAGCCGCCGGAGAAAATCTGCACGAAGCGGACGCCTTCTTCGACCAGCTTACGAGCCATCAGGCACTGCTTGCCGAACGCGGCGGTTTCTTTGCGGTCGAGACCGTAAGCCTTCTGCAGATGTTCGGGTTCACCGGAAAGATCAATGACGCCAGGCACCGACATCTGCATTCGATACGCCAGCTCGTAACTCTCCATGCGGGCCTGTAGCGCGGCATGTTCCGGATGCTCGGCGGCGTGTTTCGCATTGAGCATGGCGAGCCGATCGAGAGCCTTCCGCTGATGCTCGCGACTCTTGTACGCGGGCGGATTCAGGTCGAGGATCGGCGAACCGGTCGATCGCAGGCGAGTCCCCTGGTAGTACGCCGGTAGAAATCCGTTCGTCCAGTTTGCCGGGCCGGCCTGAGGCAGAGCGAGTTCGGTCATCACAACATAGCCGGGCAGATTCTGGTTCTCTGACCCGAGCCCGTACGTGGCCCACGCTCCAATGCCGGGATCGCCGCCGAGACGGCTGCCCGTGTTCATGTGCAGCAGCGCTTCCGGATGATTCAGCGACTGAGCCTGACAGCCGCGGTAAACACACAGTTCGTCAGCGACTTCCGGGTCAGCCAGAAACTGCCACGGTTCGGACATCTCGATGCCGGAGTTTCCGACCTTCCGGAACTTGAACGGGCTGCCGACGAAAAACTTCTTCCCGGTTTCCAGCCCGCGCGTGAGCGTCGACTCGGACAGGTGCAGTTCGCTGAGTTTCGGTTTTGGATCGAACGTGTCCGCGGCGGAAGGTCCTCCCTCCATAAACAGCATGATCACGGCCTTCGCCTTCGGATCATGCATCGGCTGCTTCGGAGCCAGAGGACCGGTCACTTCCTCTTCGGAAGCCCGCTTCTCTGCCGCCTGCAGATCGGTCAGAGCAAGCGCTCCAAGCGACGATCCAAGGCCAAAGAGAAACTCGCGACGTGAATTCATCGTGTTCACCAGATTCCAGTTGTATGATGCGAACGCCAGGACATTGAACCACAGAGGCACTGAGAGCACAGAGGTCTGCTTGCGTTTCTCTCTGTGACCTCAGTGCCTCTGTGGTTCAAAAGCAGTTGCTAATAAACGTAAAGAAACTCGTTGGAATTCAGTAGCAGCAGGCAGACATCGGCGAGTGCTCTTGTATCTGCATCAACCGTCCAGGGCTTCGCATCGGCGACGTAATCCTCATACACGTTCAGCTTCTCGATGAACTCGAACGGTTCGCCGGTGAATTCTTCGACGAGCGACCTCGTCACTTGAGTCGGGTACTCGACAGCCTGTGGTTCGTGGCTCTGATGGTAGGTCCGCATCTCAGCCAGGTAGTCGGCCAGTGCGGCTTGTTCCGCGGCGGTCGCTGGTCGGCTGAATGCAACCTGAACTGCCTGCTGAATCAGGTCGGCGTCGTTTTGAGCAGACGGTGCAGCATCGGGCTGGCGATCGCGATCGCCGATCAGTCGCAGCGCGAACGCGATCGAGCGGTCTGTCATGACGTCGCTGTTGAGTAGCGTGAAGGCCTGGGGTGTGACGGACGCCGAGTCGCGCAGTTCGCACGATTCGTTCGGGTTGGGCAGGTTCATGATTTCGAGAAACGGATCGGCCTGGCCTCGCACCCGGTAGGTGTAGATCGTTCGGCGGTTTCGTTCGGCGGGCGTCCGCGACGGCTGATGTGCGGGGGCGATCGAAAACTGGATCATGCGCGGCTGCAGGGCGACTTCGAGATTGATCTCGGGCATGATCGGCACGCCGCCCATCTCGCGGTTGAGTTCGCCGCTGACGAGCAGCGTACTGTCACGCAGTTCTTCTGCGGTGAGCCGGCGCGGCGGGAACGAGGCGAGCAGTTCGTTGTTCGGATCGACTGTCGCCTGCTGCTTTGCGTCAGCTGGCCGGCCCGATCGCCGATACGCCTCAGATGAGAGAATCAGACGCTGCAGCCGCTTCAGCTTCCAGCCGTGCTCGATGAAGTCGGCTGTCAGCCAGTCGAGCAATTCCGGATGCGACGGACGGCTGCCCTTGCTACCGAAGCTGTTGGCCGTTTTGACGAGACCCTTCCCGAAGTGTGACTGCCAGACTCGGTTGACGATGACTCGCGCGGTCAGCGGGTTGTCGTTGCTGGTAATCCACTTCGCGAGAGCGAGGCGACGGCCAGTCTGGTCTTCCGTGATCTGCCACGGAGTCTTGCTACCAGGGTTGACTGCCAGCGCGGTCGCGCTGAGGACTCCGGGTTTCGCCGCATCCAGCGGAGCTTCAAGTGCTCCGCCAGCGAGAATGAAGCTCTCGGGCCGCCACTTTCCATTGACCTTCTCAGGCTGTCGCAGTTTGCGGCTGTTGACGAAGTTGGCCGGCTGGCCGTTGTAGACCGACTGGACCATTGGCTGGTACCGCTCAAGTCGCCGCTCCCAGATCCAGACGTCCTGTTCGCGGACCTTCTTGATGCCCTGTTCTTCCGGAGTCAGCCCGACGTGCCGCGGCGGCTTCATGTCCTCGGGATCGTCCCGGCGGTCCTTCTCGTTCTTGTAGGGCAGGTTGTGCTCGGCGTACCACTGCTTCGCGGCAGCTTCCTGCCTGTTATCGACGACGGCCAGTTCCGATTGCGCATAGGCGAGCAGGTCTTCGACCAGCCGACGTTTCTCATCGAAGCCGTTGCGGTTTTCGTCGGGCAGGAACGCAGCATCCAGTTCAGCCGGCTGCGTCGCGGAGAACGCGGCATACAGGCTGTAGTAATCGCGAGTCGGGATCGGGTCGAACTTGTGATCGTGACATTTGCAGCAGCGCAGCGGCATGGCGAGGAACGTCTGGCCAACGTTATGCACGAGATCGTCCAGGAAGATCTGCCGGGCCTCCTCCTTCGGGATCATCGCCGTGCCCCACGGCCCCATGCGGAGAAAGCCGGTGGCAATCAGAGCTTCGGGATCGTCCGGTCGCAGTTCGTCGCCCGCGAGCTGTTCAACCACGAAGTCGTTAAACGGCTTGTCGTTGTTGAACGACCTGATGACGTAGTCACGGTACCGCCACGCATTCGATCGTTCGTAGTCGTTCGAGAACCCGGCCGTGTCGGCGTAGCGAACAACGTCCAGCCAGTGCTGAGCCTGCCGCTCTCCGAAGTGATCGCTCTTCAACAGGCGATCGATCAGATCACTCCAGGCTCTCGATGAATCATCCTGCCAGGCCTTCTGGAACTCGGCAACGTCGCGAGGGCTCGGTGGCAGACCAGTGAGATCGTAAGTCACTCGACGAATCAGAGTTCGCGGGTCGGCCTCCGCTGCTGCCGTGAGACCTGCGTTGTTAATCTTCCTACCAATGAAGAAGTCGATCGGATTCTGCCCGTCAAGAAGCTGCGAAACGTCGACCTGTCGGACCGGCTGAAACGCCCAGATGTCTTCCGGCTGGTAACGGCGATACGTCCAGTCGTCGGCGAGCCCTCCGCTGGTATCAACAATGATGCCGTCCTCGTTCTCGCGGACGGACCATTCCTGCTTTTTGATCTGCAGCTGAGTTTCTGCATTCGGCCACGGAGCACCTGCCTCAATCCAGTCGCGAATGAGGTCGGTTTCTTCCTTTGTGAGCCGATCGTTCTCCTTGGGCGGCATTTCCAGACCATCCCACAGAACGGCCTGGTACAGCGGGCTTTCTTCCGGCTTGCCCGGCACCAGCGACGTTTCGCCGGACTCGCCGCCTTTCAACATCCCCTCGCGAGTGAGCAGGTCGTAGTCACCCCGAATGTCCTTCGGGTCGGTCCCGTGACAACCGAAGCACTTCTCCTTCAACAGGGGCAGGACTTCGAGCGTGAACAGCCGGTCTGCCTTTGCGGAATCACTGCGGCGGACGTCGTCTTCCGCTCCACTGAGATTCAGAGTGAATGCGGCAATGAGGCCCACGAATGTCCAACTCCGAACAACAAATCTCCAGCGACGAAGTACCGAAACAGCCGACAGGCCTACCTCATCATCGGAGATTCCCTGCTGGAGATCCTGCGGTACAGATGCCAGCCTCGTCTCGCTGCCCATCGTCTTCCGCTGGTGATGGTTTGCCGTGGTCATACACCTTCCTGTCAGTCATCGATTCCCGTGCGACTCGCCATTTCGAGTCCGGAGGGTCCAGGGCCGGGGACATCGAACGAGCAGCCTGCGGTATTTGAGACTGCAGTGACCTGTAATTCAAACCGCGACAGCCACTCTGGGATATTCCAGAAGCAACGTTAGTCGAGCAGCTTCTCTGTCGGCACGATCAGGCGTTCGTCGAGCATTTTCT
>JAPOLP010000055.1 GCA_029977045.1 Planctomycetota bacterium | reverse complement strand
GTTGGCACTCGATCTGGCATCGACCAGCGATGTCGTCTTCATTCACTGTGCTCAGGGGCATGGGCGGACGGGATTGGTCGCTGCTCTGGTTCTCCTTGCTGGTCGACAGACAGATGCCGTCGACGACGCACTCGCGGCGGTGAAGGCAGTGCGGCCTGGGGTGGCTCTCAATCGTCGGCAAATGGAAACGCTCAAGCAGGCTGCGGAGTTCGTTTCCGATAAGCGGGCCGTGACCCATGAATGACTTCTGCCGGAACTGCGTCGCTGCGCTCCTTGGTCCGGCCTACCTGCCTTGGCCGCCGGTCAGGCATCGATGAGGCCGGTGACGACCTGGCCGTGCACGTCGGTCAGGCGGTAGAAGCGGCCTTCGTGGCGGTAGGTGAGCTGTTCGTGGTTCAGGCCCAGGCAGTGCAGCAGCGTCGCGTGCAGGTCGTGGACGCTGACGGGGTTCTCGACGATGTTGTACGAGTAGTCGTCGGTGCGGCCCCAGGTGAGGCCCGGCCTGATCCCGCCGCCGGCCAGCCACAGGCTGAAGCAGCGCGGGTGATGGTCGCGGCCGTAGCTCTCGGGCGTCAGTTTCTCCTGACAGTAGACCGTCCGACCGAACTCGCCGCCCCAGATGACCAGCGTGACGTCGAGCAGGCCGCGACGCTTCAGGTCGATGATCAGCGCCGCCGAGGCCTGGTCGGTATCGCGGCACTGGCCGGCCAGCTGCTGCGGCAGATCGCGGTGCTGATCCCAGCCGCGATGGAACAGCTGCACGTACCGGACGCCTCGTTCCAGCATCCGCCGCGCGAGCAGGCAGTTCGCGGCGTACGTTCCGGACCTGCGGGCATCGGGACCGTAGAGATCGAAGACATGTTCGGGTTCGTCGGATGTGTCGGTCAGATCGGGCACGGAGGACTGCAGCCGGAACGCGAGTTCGTACTGATTGATCCGCGTTTCGATTTCCGGATCGGGAACGACATCCTGCCGCAACCGGTTGAGCTGCTGCAGGTCGTCGAGCATGCGGCGGCGGTCGGCCGTGTTGAAGCCGTCGGGGTTGAGCAGGTACGGGACGGGATCGCCGACGCTGCGGAACTTCACTCCGGCATGAGTCGACGGGATGAACCCGCTGCCCCACAGGCGGTGATACAGCGGCTGGCCGTTGGGCCGCCCGGTCCCTTTGGAAACCATGACGACAAACGCCGGCAGATTGTCCTGCAGGCGCCCGAGCCCGTACGACAGCCACGCCCCGAAGCTCGGGCGGCCCGTCTGCTGCGTGCCGGTCAGCAGAAACGTGATCGCCGGGTCGTGATTGATCGCGTCGGTGTGCATCGACCGGATGATGCACAGCTCGTCGGCCACGCTGCCGATGTGCGGCAGCAGCTCCGAGATCGACACCCCGCACTCGCCAAACCGCCGGAAGCGAAACTTCGACGGAGCCACCGGATGCGACTCCTGCCCCGCCGTCATTCCCGTCAGCCGCTGCCCCTTTCTGATGGACTCGGGCAGGTCCTGGCCGAAGTGCTTGAGCAGCTCCGGCTTCTCGTCGAACAGGTCAATCTGCGACGGCGCTCCGGATTGGAAGAGGTAGATCACCCGCTTCGCTTTGGGAGCGAAATGTGCGAACTGACCGGCAGACGGTGCCTCGCTGGCTGGTGCCTCCGTCCGAATCAGATCGGTCAGCGCGATCGCCCCGAGCCCGACGCCCGCACGCAAAACATCGCGCCGGGACGCCGCTCGTAGGGTGCGTCTTGACGCACCATCGGCGTTTACAAGATCGGGTTGGTGCGGCGAGACGCACCCTACGGAGGGGCTGTCGAGGTGTGTCGGGGAATGCTTCATGTCGGTCGGCATGGCTACTCCCGCGTAATGGCTTCGTCGAGGTTGATCAGCAGCGAGCAGACGGCGGTGTAGGCCGCCAGGTCGACGATGTTGAGCGTCTCGTCGGGCTTCGACTCGCCAGTGGAGATCAGCTTTCGAGCATCGTCCGGAGCCGTCACAAATCTGTGGCGATAGTGGGACAGCGTTTCTGTCAGCAGGCTGAGTTCCTGCGGCGTTGGCGACCGGGCCAGCAGCACGCGAAAGGCTCGCGTCAGACTTTGCGAGTTGGCGTTTACTGCTTCGCCACCGGGTAACCGAGCGATGCGGGGGCCTTCCGTCAGACAACGCTCGGCGAGCGCTCGGGCAGCTTCGACCCAGGTGTCGTCGTTCATCAGGACGAGTGCCTGCAGCGGCGTGTTCGTTGACTGGCGACGGACTGTGCAGAGTTCACGGTCGGTCGCGTCGAGTGTCGTCATCGACGGCGGAGGAACGGTGCGGCGAATGAACGTGTAGAGGCTGCGGCGGTAGAGGTCGCCTCCAATGCTCTGCTCGTACTTTCGACTGGCCGAGGCGAGTTCGTCCCACAGGCCTTCAGGCTGGTACGGTCGCACGGAGCGCCCGCCGAGTTGCTCATTGAGCAGGCCGCTGGCGAAGAGTGCCTGATCGCGAAGTGCCTCGGCCGAAAGGCGGAAGCGTGGGCCACGCGAGAGCAGCCGGTTATCAGGATCGGCCTGCCAGGCGGACGCGGAGACCTGCGACGTCTGGCAGTAAGTCGAACTGCTCACGATCAGACGCAGCAGCGATTTTACATCCCAGCCGCTGCGAACGAACTCAGTTGCCAGCCAGTCGAGAAGTTCCGGGTGCGAGGGAAGCTGCCCTTGCGTGCCGAAGTCCTCGGAGGTTTCGACAAGTCCGCGTCCAAAGAGCATCTGCCAGTAGCGGTTGACGGTCACGCGCGCCGTCAACGGGTTGCGCGGATCGACGAGCCACTTCGCCAAGCCGAGCCGGTTCGCTGGAAAGCCGTCAAACGCGGGAGCAATCGCGGACGGCGTTCCGATGTCAACAGCCCCGCCCGGCCTGTCGTACGCGCCACGGATCAGCAGGTGAGTCGACCGCGGCGCGGCGAGTTCCCGCATGACCATCGTCGTCGGTGCCGACGCGACCAGCTTGTCCCGTTGCCTGGTCAGGTCTTCGATCTGCTTCGTGGTTTGCTCGTCGGGCTTGTTGTCGGGTGACGCGGCACTCCGTAGATCGGCAAGCTGGCGGTCGAGGGCATCAATCCGGGCCTGCAACGCAGGCGGCACGATTCTCAGCAGTGGTTCCGAGTTGCCGTGCCCGCGGCCCTTTTCGTCGACACTGTTGAAGAAGCCGAACAGGCCGTAGTACTCGCGCTGTGACAGGGCGTCGAACTTGTGGCTGTGGCAGCGTCCGCAGCGAGCGGTCAGGCCGAGCCACACGGTCGCGAGCGTCTCGACGCGATCGGCGACGTACTCGACGCGGAACTCTTCGAGGATGATGCCGTCCTCGTCGTTGATCCGGTGATTGCGGTTGAAGCCCGTCGCGATCAACTGATCCTGAGTCGGCTGGTCGAGCAGGTCGCCAGCCAGTTGCTCGATCGTGAATTCGTCAAACGGCTTGTTCTCGTTGTAAGCCCGGATGACCCAGTCACGCCACAGCGACATGTCCCGCAGAATGTCTCCCTGATAGCCGCCCGAATCCGCGAACCGGGCCGCATCGAGCCACACCTGAGCCATCCGCTCGCCATACCGAGGCGAAGCAAGCAGCCGATCGACAACCCGCGCCCAGGCATCAGGCCGCTTGTCACTCAGGAACGCGTCAACTTCCTCCAGCGTCGGCGGCAACCCCGTCAGGTCGAGCGTGCCACGGCGAATCAGAGTTTCTTTCGATGCTCGCGCTGCCGGCTGCAGCCCTTCCGCTTTCAATCGCGCGAGAGCGAACTGATCGATCGGATTTGAAACTCCAGATCTCAAACCATCGCGTGCCGTCTCGGGCGGCTCGACGACCTTCGGAGCAATCAGCGACCAGTGAGCCTCGAACCGTCCGCCCTGCCGCACCCACTGAGTCAGCGTCTCGATCTCTTTCAGCGTCAGCCGCCGAGCCACCTCCGGCGGCGGCATCTGCTCGTCCGGATCAGTCGATCGAATCCGCTTCAGCAGCTCACTGTCTTCGGGTCGTCGGCCATCAATGACGCGATACCCACCCCGGTCCGCGTACGCCGCGTCCGCCTGATCAAGCCGCAGATCTCCCTTACGAGCCACTGAATCCGGCCCATGACACGCCCAGCAGTGCGTCGACAGAATTGGTCGAACGTCGCGGTTGAAGCGGATCGAAGAGGATGGTTCGCGACCGGTTACGGACTGCGTAGCGACGCCGAGTGCCAGCAGGAACATACTCGCGGTGCGGCAGAATTGAGCGGTGGTTGTCCTGTGCATGGTCAGCTCCTGCTGTCGACCGGAATTCGGCTGGCACAGTGATGACCGCAGTCGCTGCTCGTCGCAACCGAAGAAGCGTCTGACGCCACGTCGGAGAGAGGTGGCGTCAGTCCAATGATTCTCAAATCTTGTCGCACTCGATTCAGGACGGGCTTGCAGTACGTCGAACTGCGTACAGGTACAAAGTGGAAGTCCGTCCTACGGGTCTGATTCACCGCGACCGGCGCCGGGTTGCCAGAGGACACTGGAGCGGCCCTGGTCATTGCAGTGCTGTGCGAGAACGAACAGCAGATCGGATAGGCGGTTGAGATAGCGGGGCACCTCGTCGCTGGCGGATTCGGTTTCCTTGAGAGTCCAGACGGCGACCTCGGCGCGGCGACAGGTGGTTCTTGCGAGGTGCAGCCAGGCAGAGGCTGGTGAACCGCCCGGCAGGACGAAGCTGCGGAGTGGTTCGAGGACCTGATTGATCTCGTCGATCCAGCGTTCGAGACGTTCGGTCTGAGCTGCGGTGACGCGGAGTGGCGGGTACTCGGGCGGCGGAGCGTCAGTGGCGGGCTCGGGGACGCAGAGGTCAGCCCCGACATCGAACAGGTCGTTCTGAATCGCCTGCAGTCGCTCGTCGAGCTGGCTGTCGAGTTCGGCGGTGCGCAACAGACCAAGCACTGAGTTGAGTTCGTCAACGGTGCCGAACGCGACGATCCGCGGGTGCGTTTTCGGGACGCGGCGGCCATCACCCAGCGACGTCAGCCCGGCGTCGCCGCCCTTCGTATAAATACGGTCCAGAAAGACCATGATTCCTCCGTGAGATGGTCAATTACTTCAGTTCGTCCGGGATGGGCGGCAGTGCCGTCTGGTCCTCGAAGAGTTTTGCAAAGTCTGGCGACTGACGAATTGTTTCGAGGTCCGGATCTTCGCGCATCCAGTCGCGATTGCCTTCATCAAGACCATTCTCAATTGACTGCCGCAGATCGGCGACCGCCTGGGCACGGTATCGTTCGATCGTCTTGCGGAGTTCCTCGGACGGTGGCGACTGCGATTTCAGTTGGCCTTCAAGTTCCTCGATCGCTCGACCGTAGATACAGGCGGTGTTGTAGTGGTACAGGGCGTCGTCGGCGAATCGCTCGCGTACGTCCTCGACCAGTCGGATGCCAGTATCGATGGCGCCAAGCCGGACTTCAGTCAGGCCGAGGCAGGTCAAAGCGTTTGTTGAGGATGGATCAAGGCGGAGCGCGATGCGGAGATCATCCCGCGTGGTTTCCATTTCCTGCCGAGAAGGGGCTTTGTCCTTGAGGATGACGTCGGCTCTGGCCAGCCGGGAAGTGGGGTGATCCGGATCGGTCTCGACAGCCAGGTTGAAATACATCATCGCAAGCGTCGGGTTGTACTGTCCCTGACCGGGCTCCATGTGCATCGCCCCTCGTGCCAGCAAGGGCATCGCAGGCGATCGCAGATAGAGCTGTTGCAGAGCAGCAGCGGATGCAGTGCTCAACGTCTCCGAGTCGTCTCGCACATAACCGATCAGAGCGTTTCTTGCGGCGGGCGTTGCGATTGAAGCGAGAGTCTGACAGACAGTGAGCGATCGTCGTGAGTCGGCAAGCGTTTTGTCACTCATAGCGTCTGCCAGAAGAGAGACCGCCTGGTCGCTGCCGTCCCGGCGAAGCAGTTCCGTCGTGGCCTCGAACAACTGTCCGCGTCTGGAAAGCAGACTCTCCGGAGCCAGCTTCCAGAACTCGGGACTCTCGGCGTTGAAGAGGGCGTTGAGAATCTCCGCCTGTTCGCCGGGCCCGAACGCACTGAATTCGCCGGCCAGTTCATCAAGCACCGCAGGACCACCAGTCGCGAGCATGATCTGCACGGCGCGACGACGAATGCGGGGAGTTTCAGACTTCAACCAGCGGCGTACGATCGGTGTGACTCGTTCGTCTTGAATGCGATTCACAAACTGCATGACAGCCCGCGACGGCGGGGATGTCTCAAGCTGCTGCAGGACGGTATCGAGTGCGAGTCGTTCGTCCTGAGGATCAGGACTGGCCATCAGATAGCGAAGCGACAAACGCTGTAAGGCTTCGTCTTCGCTCTTGAGAGCTTCCCGCATCAGGCCGCTCAGACGCGGGTGCCCGATGGCGATCAGGCCGGACAGTGCGGCGTGACGAATTTCCGCATCTGGATCGCCGGCCTGTTCCAGGAGTCGCGGTGCCCAGTCCGAATGCGGGTGCCGGGCGAGTGTTTGAGTCACTCGCTTGCGGAGTGTCGCGTCTGCAGTGTCGAGTAAGCCGAGGATCTCATCGCGGACGCTTCCGTACCGTGATGTCGCCATCGCTGAAACCGCCGCAAGTGCCGTTGCCTCGTCTTCAGACTGGGAAGCCGCCTTGAGGGCGGCGAGAGCGGGTGGCGTTTCAAAATGGCGCAGCGTTTCGAGAGCGGCCAGACGCAACGTCTTGTCGTCGGACTTCAGGAAGCTGAGGATCAGCGGCAGATCTTCATCAGCGAGCCGCTCGCCACAGTGCCGCAGAACGACCTGCCGGGAGACCGTTTCGCCATCACGCAGTTCCGCCAGCAGGAGTTCCCGCGGCAGCCGTTCGCATAAAGGGATGACGGCGGCTTCAATGGCGGCTTCAAGTGTGGCATGCACGTTGTCGTAGTGCTCAGCCTGCAGGCGATCGAAGCGAGGCTGTTCGTTGCTGGCCGGCTGCGACTGAGTGAGCTGGACAGCCAGGAGCTCCGACGAGATCTGTGCGAAACGGGGATTGTGGACCTCGCCCAGCCCCGTCTGACCTGCAACGAGCCGCAGCCAGGCCAGAACATCGCGATCGGGGACTCGCAGATCGGCATCGAGTTCGATGACGAATCGCAACACCCGGTCGTTCTCGGACTGCCGATCCAGTTCGCGAACGAGCAATCCCGCGTTCAGCGAGTTCAGCTCGCCCGTGAGTTTCAGCAGGCCGATCGCCCGGGCCGGCCCAATGCGGCGCGAAGTGATATTCAGTTGAGCATTCGCGGTCTGGGCAAGATCGACCTTCGCAAGCTGCCGGTCACTGACAGTCAGCGTGAGTTCCAGTTCGGGTTTGCGGAGGTCGACCGCCAACGGCTGAAAGAACAGGCCGACACGCTGGGTCTTCTTTGCTGCGACAGAAATGCTGTGTGGCCGAAATGTCGCGAGTGACACTTCATCATCGCCATCAACGACGTCAATCCAGCTGAAGGCGTCGGTGATCGGTGCTGGCGTCTGAACGCCTCGGGCGTCACGCAGTTGCCAGGCACTGGGTGGGATCTGAAGTGCCTCGTCCGTCTGATTGTTGATCGTGACAAAGACGGAGAGCCAGCGGACCTCGTCACCCTTGTCATTCCCCGTGAGCCTGAGAAACGGCGAATCGATGGTGAGTTTGACGGCAGCAGGCGGTTGAGCCTGACCCGCTCCCGCTGAGAAAAGCAGTACCAGGCCAGATATCAGACCGGCCACGCATCGGCAGAGGACGGCACGACGCGTCTGGTATGACCGATTGAACTGCGGCAGGAAGCGAACAGGACGGAACACGTTGAATCCACTTACGAAGGATGACGGGCACTCGACCGGAGTGTAGCAGTCGAGTGCCTGCCTGACGCCACGTAAGTCGGAGAATTCGATCGTTCAGAAGATCGCAGAAGGAAAGTGCATGGCATGCAGACTTACCCCGGCGAATGAGCATCGTACCAGCACCGGACTTTGGCCGAAGCTGGTCGGCGTCCGCACCACTTCAGCAGTCTAGAATGATGCGACGCCGTGCTCTCAGACAGACCATCACGCGGACGGCGCGGCGGCCCGGACTTCTTCGCGAACGCCATCCTCGTAGGTTTTGAAATTGTCCCGGAACAGGCCGGCCAGTTTTCTCGCCGTGGTGTCGTAAGCGTCCGGATCGTCCCAGGTCTTCTTCGGTACGAGAAGGTCTGCCGGTACTCCGGAGCACAACGTCACGACATCCAGACCAAAGAACGGCTCGCGCTCGATAGGAGCACTCGCCAGTTCGCCGGAATGGATCGCGTTGACGATCGCCCGGGTGTAACTCAGACGCATTCGCTGGCCAGTGCCGTATGCTCCGCCGCTCCAGCCTGTGTTGACGAGCCAGACGTTCGCGTTGTGCTCCTTGAGTTTCTGCGACAGCAGTTCGGCGTACTTACCGGGATGCCACACAAGAAACGGTCCGCCAAAACACGGAGAGAACGTCGCCTGGGGCTCAGTCACACCGACTTCAGTTCCCGCCACTTTCGCGGTGTAACCGCTGATGAAGTGATATTCTGCCTGATCGGTCGACAGCCGGCTGACCGGCGGCAGGACACCAAAAGCGTCACACGTCAGGAAGATTACATCCGTCGGATGTCCGGCGACACACGGAACCCGAGCGTTCGAGATGTACTCGATCGGGTATGCACCGCGCGTGTTTTCCGTGATCGATGTGTTCGCGAAGTCGACATGATGGTCAGCCTCGTCATAGACAACGTTTTCGAGCACGGCGCCGTATCGCAGCGCATCGAAGATCTGAGGTTCTGCTTCGCGTGTCAGGAAGATTGCCTTTGCGTAGCACCCGCCTTCTATGTTGAAGATGCCGTTGTCAGTCCAGCAGTGTTCGTCATCTCCGACAAGTTCGCGGTTTGGATCGGCGGAGAGTGTCGTTTTCCCGGTTCCCGAAAGCCCGAACAGAATCGACGACGATCCTGTTTCGGGATGAGCAGTCGCCGAACAGTGCATCGGAAGGACGCCCTGACGCGGCATCAGGTAGTTCATCAGGGTGAAGACGGCCTTCTTCATCTCGCCGGCGTATTGCGTGCCGAGGATCACGACTTCCTTGCGTTCCAGACTCAGGTCGACGCTGGTCTTGGATGTCATCCCGGTTGTATAGCGATTCGCCGGAAAGGCTCCCGCGTTGAAAATCACACAGTCCGGCGAGCCGAACTCCGCCAGTTCCTCGCGCGTTGGCCGGATCAGCATGTTGTGCATGAAGAGCGCGTGATACGGCCTTGCACAGATCACGCGGACCTTCAGACGGTATTCCGGATCCCAGCCAGCGAAGCCGTCGATGCAGAAAAGGCGTTTGCGTGTATTCAGATAGTCGATGGCGCGTTCGTGGTTGACGCGGAAGACGGCATCGTCGATGCCAATGTTCACGGTTCCCCACCAGACGTCGTCTGTCGACTCAGGGTGTTTGACGACGCGTTTATCTTTGGGAGACCGACCGGTTTTGTCGCCCGAGTACGCAATCAACGCGCCTGTATCGGATAGTGTGGAACCCGCGTCGTGTCGGAGAGCCTCTTCATATAGCGTCGCAGGGGATGGGTTACGGAGTACGTCCGAGATTTCGATCTCGTAATCTTTCAAATCAAACATGGGCAACTGTTTCGTCCTGGAATCTCGGTGAGGGAACGGGAAAGCGAACGTCGATGCAGCGTCAGATGGTTTCGCGACTGACGGTCAGGCAAAGTCAGAGGGATGGCAGTTTCTCAGGAGGCGATAGGGCTTTCTGCTCGGACCACGCTGTCGGCGGCCGCCAGCAGTGTTCCGAGCCAGTTATCCGGACTCGTCTGTGCGACTTGTCACGCTGGCCAGTGCTTGACCGCACAACCACGATCTCACTTCGGTGAACAGCGACGCCCCCTTGCCGAGCCAAGTTCCACTTGGTTCGGCAAGGGGCCTCGCTAGTCCTGACGAAGCGAGCCAATCGCGAATCGATCACAGGTCTACGTGCCACTGCCCTTGCCAGCCTTAGCACGTCGCGTACCACGGGCTGCTGACCTCGCTTCCGCCGACCCGTCGATGGTTTCAATCAGCTCCGGCAGATCGCAGAATCCGGGAATGAGCGACGGCTCGGTCAGTCAGCCGTCGGTTCTGCGGAAGCAACCCAGGCTCGGGAGAAACGGAATGAGACCTCGGACAGCATGGTTCAACTTTGTCTGTACCACCGGACTTGTCTGTGGGCTGGCGAACTCAGTCGCAGCTCAGGAAGTCGAGCTGGTTGCCGACGTTGACGGGCAGCCGCTTGGGGCGAATGTGACGCGGGTTTTTGAAGCTCTCGCGTTTCTGGGGGCTCCCCTGCCTGAAGAACTTGTCGCTGACCTTCAGGCGGCGGCGAGAAAGCGGGACGCGGTTACTCTGCAGAAACTGCTCGATCCGCAGGCAGTGTTTGTGCTGTCGCTGAACCCGGAAGTTCGCGTCAAGGTGCAGCGAGGTCCGGGCAAAGCGTCGCTGCAGCAGGCGGCATTTACTCCTCTACTGGTCAAGGTGATTAACGACAGCACGGTGAGCAGCCGGCTGCGTATCAAGAGCCCGCAGGCCGGGCCCGTTTACGCCGGAACAGCTCTTTCGACACTTAAACGGCAGGCTCAGACGGAGCTGATCGACGAAGATAATCCCGAACCGCGAACCGACCGGTTTCTGAGTGTCGAAATGTTCGACCACTCGCCGCTGACGCCCAACCTCAGCGGACTGGCTGTTGAGTACGCTGTCGCACTGGTCTCATCGAGCGAAGCCGGCCAGCGTGAAGCGACGATTGAGTTCGACGTCGGAGCCGGCACGCAGGACATCGGATTTCGTGGCGAGGTGCCGGTCCTCTTTAACGTGAAGCCGGCGATCCGGCAGACGCTGTCGATTCGAGAGGCCGATGGAACTCCGACGACGGCTCGTATCACAATTCGCGATCGTTCCGGGCGGGTTTACCCGTCTCAGGCAAAACGTCTCGCCCCGGACTTCTTCTTCCAGCCTCACATTTACCGAACCGATGGCGAAGGCGTGCTGCTGCCGCCAGGCGAGTTTCTGGTCGAGTACTGCCGCGGGCCGGAGTACCGCGTTCTGCGAAAACGCATTGAGGTCGCCGCCGCCGAAAGACAAACAGGCTCCGACCCGCGAGCCGCACTCGACGCAAAACAACCTGTTGAGCTGAAACTCAACCGCTGGATCGACGCTCGCAAGTACGGGTTCCTCAGCGGCGACCACCACATCCACGGAGCCGGGTGCTCGCATTACGAAAGCCCGACGCAGGGAGTCACTCCGCAGGACATGTTCCGGCAGGTCAAGGGCGAGGGACTCAACGTCGGCTGCGTCCTGACCTGGGGGCCGTGTTACGACTTCCAGAGAAACTACTTCAGTCCGGAGGCGGACGCAGTCAGTGAGCCGTTGACGCTGCTGAAATACGACGTCGAGGTCAGCGGATTCGGTTCGGCGGCGCTGGGGCACGTCTGCCTGCTCAATCTCAAGGATCAGACCTATCCCGGTTCGGAAGGGACGAAGGAGAAAGGCTGGCCCACCTGGACGGTCCCCGTTCTCAAGTGGTGCAAGGATCAGGGCGGAGTGACCGGCTATCCGCATTCGGCACTGCACGTTGCTCCGCCTGCGGAAGCCGACCGACTGCTCAGCGAATACGACATGGACCGCAGCGGCGGCCTGTCGGCAGAAGAGGCCGCGACAGCATTGCTCGCTGAACCGTTTGCGACGGTCGACGAAGACGGTAACCAACAACTCTCCGCCGAAGAGCTGACTCGCAGCGCGGACCGGGCCGCCGATCGCCTCCCGAATCTCGCCGTACCGTCCATGAGCGGGGGCGGAGCCATGGAGATTGTCGTCAGCACGGCAGAGGGTGTCTGCGACTTCATCAGCGCGATGGACACCGCTCGGATTCCCGAATGGAATACCTGGTACCACCTGATGAACTGCGGATTCCCGTTAAAGCTGAGCGGCGAGACCGACTTCCCCTGCATGAGCAGCCGCCGAGTCGGCCAGGGCCGCGTGTACGTGCAGGTTGGCGATGTCGAACAGGTCGACTTCACCGCCTGGTGCAACGCGATTGCGATCGGTCGATCGTACGTGTCCGACGGCTTCGCTCACGCTTTGAAGTTCGACGTCGGCGGCCAGTCACCAGGTTTCGACGATGTCGTCATCGACAAACCACAAACGATTGCGGTGACAGCAACGGTTGCCTTCGCTCCGGAAACTCCGATCGGAGTCGCCTACGGAAATCTGCTGCCGACGGTTGGCCGCCGAATGCTCGGCGACACCGTCAACCTGCACGCCCCGCGGTCGATGGAATACCTGACTGGCGGAAAACGCAAGGTTGAGATCATCGTCAATGGCGAGGCCGTCGCGTCCGTCGAAGTTCCCGCCGACGGCAAGCCTCACGAGATCGAGTTCCCTGTCGAGATCACGAAGTCGAGCTGGGTCGCACTGCGTCACTTCCCGCAACTGCACACGAACCCGGTCAACGTGATCGTCGGCGGAAAGCCAATCCGAGCCTCTCGCGACAGTGCCCGCTGGTGCGCCGAATCCGTTCGCCGCCTCTGGACGAACCGCAACCGCTTCATCGCCGACCACGAGAAGTCCGACGCCAAAGCCGCGTACGACCGCGCTTTGGCGAAGTACCTGCAGATCGCTGAAGAGGCAGGGGAGTAGTGTCTTATGAAGTAGCGGAAGGGCGCAAGCCCTCCGGTGTCTGCCTGGTTGCTGACCGAGACCGGAGGGCTTGCGCCCTTCCGCTACGTCTGGGCGGCTTGCGAATCGAATTTGAAACGGGACAGTTTGTTGCTGCCGAATTCCTCCCGACGTGAAACACCGATGTCCCGATATGTCCCGCTGATCTGCCTTGCTTTGACTCACACGCTCGTTGATACGTGCGCGCTGCTGATTGCTCCCCTGTGGCCTCGACTGGAAGCGGTGTATGCGTTTGGTGTCGCCGGTCTGTCGTTTGCGTTTATCGCCCAGTCGCTGCCGACGTCGATCAGCCAGCTGGTCTTTGGGTTCCTGCGGGACCGGCATCCGGCGCCTGTCTGGCTGTGGCTCGGGCCGGTGATCGCGGCGGTTTTTCTGACGGCGATCGGTTTGATCGATCAGCGAGTCCTGCTGTTTGCCCTGCTCGTTTGCGGCGGGATCGGGGTCGGCGCGTTTCATCCCGAAGCGGCGGTCCTCGCGGGGAAACTGCTGCCGGGTGAGCGGACTCGCGGGATCTCCGTGTTTATGTTTGGAGGATCGCTCGGCCTTGCGCTGGGGCCGGCTCTCAGTGGGTTTGTCGTCGATCGAGCTGGATTGCCGGGCCTGGCGTATCTGGGGCCGCCTATTCTGCTGCTGATTGTCGCGCTGACGGTTGTTGGGCGTCGGACCGCCGTTCCAGAAATTTCACGGGACGACAATTCTCACGCGGAAGAACCGAAACCGGTCGAACGCCCGACGCTGCATGAGATGTTTGATGGTCGTCTCGCCTTTGCTCTGTTGCTGCTGCTGGTCTGCTCGCTGCTGCTGGTGCCGAACATGGCGATGGACAAGGTCATGGCCTTCGTGCTCGAACGTCCCGAATGGGGCTACTCGACGCAGCAGATCGGTCTGGTGCAGAGCATCTTCCTGGCGGCGGCAAGCGTGGGGATGCTGGTGATGACGTTTCGTTTTCGAGCGGGCTGGGAGAAGGCGTTCCTGATTGGCTGCCCGCTGACGGCGATTCCGCTGATG
>JAPOLP010000577.1 GCA_029977045.1 Planctomycetota bacterium | reverse complement strand
TGGTGGGCGTCCTTGAGATGAGTGTCGAAGGCTGAAACTTCCCGGTAGCGAAACTCGCGCAGAGTTTCGGCAGGCAGTACTGCAGTGAGCCGAAAGTCTACGCGACTTTCGCTATCCGAAGTAAGCGCCAGCGGGCTCTGCGCCATCGTAGCCATCTCGCTCCGCCGAGATGAGCCGCAGCCATCTTTGGCATTTTGAACCACTAATCACCCGATCTCGCGGACGGCCCCCCGCTGCGTGAGCCGGAAAAGCTGGTTGAGTCTTGTTGCAGACGACGGCTCATCTCGGCGGAGCGAGATGGCTACTTTCGACACTCGACAACTCGGGCAGTTCCGCCATCCGCAGTCGGAATTTCCGTGCCGGCCTTCGCGAACTGGCTGCGGAGCATTCCGAGTCCGACGGCTCGGCGTCGACCGGGCGACCAGGCCGTCGAGGTCAGCGTGCCGATCTGTTTGTCCGGCTTGTCGGGATGCAGCAGGAGGATTCCCGGAGTGGGAGCAGATTGATCAGCTGCTCCGTCAGCGGAAGGCTCAATTTCGACACAGACCAGCTCGCGGTTGACGTGTCCCATCGCGTGCAGACGTGCGATCGGTTCCTGCCCGAGATAGCAGCCCTTGCTGAACGAGATCGCCTCGGCGGTTCGATTCGCTTCCTGAGCCAGGTTGTCATCGCTGAGGTCGACCGGGTACTGCGGAAAACGGGCTTCGATCCGCAGAGCTGTCAGCGCTTCGCGTCCCGCCGGAACTGCTCCCGACCCAGCCAGCCAACTCCAGACGTCATCACCGGACTCGATCGGACCATCGATCAGAAAGCCGGGCACTCCGAGCAGGTCAACTCGCCGCACCACAACGTCCCCGAAGACCTGCCAGGCGATCGGCTGCAGCTGATCTGCGTCGATGCCGGTTGAAACGAGTGTCTCTGCTGCCCGTGGGCCGCTGACGAGAAACGAGAACGTCGCTGACGACACATCCTCAAGCCGGAAGTCTTCCAGCAGGTGATACTTCTCCAGGTGCGACATCAACGCGTCTGCCTGCCCCGGCGAAGTGTCGATCCTCACTGCCGCCTCGCCAACGAACGCGAAAACGTGCCCGAGAATGCGGCCCTTGATGTTGCACAGAAATGCTTCGCAGCCGAGCCCCGCCGGCAGTGTCTGCACTTGATTCGTGCAGAAACGATGCAGAAACGACGCCGCATCCGGCCCTGTCATCTGCAGCCGAGTCCGGTCCGAGATATCGAAGACCGCAGCTGTTTCGAGGGCTGCCGCGTATTCGTCGTTCAGGTTGCTGAAGCAGGCTGTTTCAAATCGGTCAGGCATGGCGTTCGTGCGTGGCGAAGTCAGGAGGCAGTCGGTTTCACACCAGAACGCGAAGAATAGCAGGATCACGCCACAGCCGCGTACGAGTCGTTTTTCATACCGACCGGACATCAATTACGCTCCGCGCCGAACCGACATACTTCATTCAAAAGACCGCACCACGGAGCTGATCGATGGCGAAGGAACTGAACTTCAAGCAGGAACTGACGGGCTGTTTCGGGCAGCCGGTTGCGGAAAATCCGACTCAGGCGATGGTCGAAGCCGCGTACCGGCACCACGGGCTCGACTGGCGGTACCTGACGATCGAAGTTGCTCCGGAAGGCCTTGCCGACGCGGTTCGCGGAGTTCGCGCGATGGGTTTCGCCGGCTTCAACTGCACGATTCCGCACAAGGTCGCCGTCATCCAGCATCTCGACGGCCTGGGCGAATCGGCCTCGCTGATGGGCGCGGTGAACTGCGTCGTCCGCCGCGAAGGCAAGCTGATCGGCGAGAACACCGACGGCAAGGGCTTCGTCGAATCGCTTCGCTCGCTGACCGATCCGACGGGCAAGTCGGTCGTCATCTTCGGAGCCGGCGGCGCGGCGCGAGCAATCAGCGTCGAGGTCGCTCTGGCCGGCGCGACGAAGATCACGATCGTGAATCGCTCGACCGACCGCGGCACGGAACTCGTCAACCTGCTGCGTGAAAAGGTCAACGTCGAAGCCGACTTTGTTCCGTGGGAAGGCGACTACTCGGTACCGGAAGGAACAGACGTCGTCATCAACGCGACCTCGATCGGCCTGTTCCCGGACGTCAATGCCCGGATTGCCCTCGACCCCGACACGCTGAAAGCCGGCATGGTCGTCGCCGACGTCATCCCCAACCCGCCGAAGACGCGTCTGGTCCGCGACGCGACTGAACGCGGCTGCAAGGTCATCGACGGACTCGGGATGCTCGTCAACCAAGGCGTGATCGGCATCCGCTACTGGACCGGAGTGGATCCCGATCCGACAGTCATGCGAAACACGCTGGAAGAGATCTTCGGAGCGTGAACGACGCCCGTCCCGAAAGTAGCGAAAGTCTCGCAGACTTTCGGCACGGCAAGATGTTCGACGGGCAGCAAGCCCATTCGTTTTGGGGACTGCCGAAAGTCTGCGCGACTTTCGCTACCGGCCATTCAACGATTCGACGCACTCGCTCGCTCTACGACTCGCGCTTCGGACGCGGGATCGTCGTCTCCGCGTCCTGCGGACCTGTCGGCTGATCCGGAGTCTCGTCGACTTCCAGCATCCAGTCGCGGATGTCCTTTTCGTAGGTACTCGACAGGTCGCTTTTTACGAGTTCCTGTTCGATGGCCAGAACGCCTTCGTCGGACAGTCGCGCCTCGTCGGCGGTTGCGAAACGGCGTGACGGATCGGGATCGACGAGTTTCCGCAGCAGCGGGATCAGCAGGTCGGAGTACGCAAACTCTTCCGGCGGCAGGTAGCCGGGCAGCTCGTCCAGGATGGCCTTCTTGCTTGTCAGCAGCCGCGCGTAACGCATCCCGCCGAACGGGTGCGTGCCCGAGAGAATCTCCAGCAGGATGTAGCCGAGGCTGGCCAGGTCGCTCTGCGGCGACGCCGGTTCGCCTTCGAGCACTTCCGGAGCCGCGTACTCGGGCGTGCAGGGGATCTCGTCCGGGACATCGTCGAGCGACAGCGCGGAACCGATATCAATCAGTTTCACGTTGCCGCTGCGTTTGAGCATGATGTTCGACGGCTTCAGATCGTTATGCACGATGCCGTCACGATGCAGCGCGGACAGTCCGGCCAGGCAGGCTCGGACGATCGCGATCGCCAGCGCCGGTTTGACTCGCGGCTGTGTTCCGCCAGCAGTGACGATGTGCTCGTTGAGCCGCGTCCAGCGACGCCGCGTCGCCCGCTCCTGAATCTGCTTCAGCGAATCCGGTGTCAGCAGTTGCCGCAGGTCGTAACCGTCGACCCATTCCATCTCCATCAGCGAGATGCCGTCGACTTCCCAGACGTTGTGGACGTCGACCAGGTTGTCGTGCTGAATGGCGGCGACCGAGGACGCGACACTGGTGATTCGTTGCATCTCCCGCAGATAAGCCTCGCGACTTTCGTACGGCTCTGGCGAGAACAGTTTGAGCGCGACCGGCAGCCGAAACCCGGCTGAACCGGAACGGTGGCTCAGAAAGACGGCGCCCTGGCCCCCGGCACCAATCTGCTCTTCAAACTCGCGAGCGGCACTCCATTCCATGTGCCGCCGGCTGACCAGCGCGTCATAGGCCCCCAGCAGCCGCAACGCGTCACTGCTTTGTTTCATCACGGACTCCCTTCAGCCCTCATCCGACCGCGGGCCGAACCACGACCCAGCACAATCGAGGGATCGCAGTCGTCGCGAGTGCCCCTCATCGGGCGGGAGTGTGAACAAAACAGGACGAGGTGTCACCTCGGTGAGAAGTGATCCGGACGATTCTCGCGATAACGCCCCAATATCAGCCGCTGGGCGTTAGCCCACGGTTCAGGAGGTGTGACCGGAACCGGACGCTAACGCGTGCCGGCTGATTGAGCCGGCACGCTCAATTGAAAACCTGTTCGCAACGCGAGAACTCAGCCCAGCAGACCCGGCACAGGAGAGCCTCCGTCGACGATTTTCATCGGGCGGCCGAGCGGGCTCATGTTTTCCTTGGCCGCGTTGACGCCAAGTGCCTCACAGATCGAGCAGAACAGATCGTTCGGCGTGACGGGCTGGTCCTTGACCGCAGTTCCGTCGGCGGTTGAAGAACCAATGACCTGGCCGCCTTTGACGCCGCAGCCGGCGATCGCGCCGTTGAAAACTCGCGGGTAGTGATCGCGACCACCGCGCGGATTCACTCGCGGAGTGCGTCCGAACTCGCCCATCCAGACGACGAGCGTCGTGTCGAGCAGGCCGCGATCCTTGAGGTCGCTGATCAGCGTTGCCATCGCCTGGTCGACGACGGCAGCGTTCGATGCCGTCTGCTCAAAGTTGTCCTGATGCGTGTCCCAGTTGACGCCGGCTCCCGGTGCGCCACGCGAAGCGATCTCGACAAACGTCGTGCCGGCTTCGACCAGCCGTCGAGCAAGCAGGCAGCCTTTGCCGAACACTGTGTCGCCGTAGCGATCCTTCAACGCCTGCGGCTCGTCGGAAATGTCGAACGCCTTCAGATCCGAGCTGAGCACGAGTTTCGACGTCTTACCGTACAACTGCCGGTGGTTATTGACGACGACCTCGCCACCGCGACCGGCGAAGTCGTCTTCCAGACGATCCAGCAGTCCAAGCC
>JAPOLP010000023.1 GCA_029977045.1 Planctomycetota bacterium | reverse complement strand
TCAAGCCTTCCCGCTCGTAAAAGCGCACAGTCTCGACGCCAACTCCCGCTTCCCGAGCAACCTGTCCGATGGTGAAGGTCTTCATGGAATCATCTCCGCTGTCTTCTCGTATTCTAAAGTCCGTACCATACTACGGAGTCAAGGGTGTTGCGGAAGTATTTCAGAATCTCTGATCTGCCAATGCAAACGGCCCACCGCATTTACGGCAGGCCGTTGGGCATTTGTAGTTGGAAATGGTTACTCCTTGTCACGGCAACAAAGCGGAAGCTTCTCGTCCGCTGTGGCAGTCTTGCTGCCAGCACCGAGGGGGCACTCGTCTCGACAGACCAGTTCTCCGGTCAATGGACACTCGACTTGGCCGGGACAATCGGCTCGATTGGCATCCACTAGTGGACGCTGATCCTTGCAGGCTTCGTCCCCGGACAGTGGGCAGACCACCTTCTCTGCACAGTCGGCTCGTTCTCCGGCACGGCTGAACCCGTATGCAGCGACGGTGATGCCGAGCATCAGCAGCGGGCCGACAATCCACAACCCATTTGTCACGATCCCGTTCTTCTTCATGGCAAACCTCCAAATGAGTGAATCATTTGTTCCAAGGGTACATTCTACGGCCCGTACCGTACTCCAGAGTCAAGATCTCGCCGCCCG
Source organism: Planctomycetota bacterium (assembly GCA_029977045.1). Taxonomy (GTDB): domain Bacteria; phylum Planctomycetota; class Planctomycetia; order Planctomycetales; family Planctomycetaceae; genus JAPOLP01. Next base: position 16,484 of record JAPOLP010000023.1, on the reverse strand, counting down.
CTCGTCCATAAAACTACTGAGTTCCGAATGCTGTCCTACGTGTGGGGGACAGCTCCGGTAGATGCGGGTACGTGAAGGTAGCTACTTGCAATCGGCACAAATCATCTTCAGGTCGAGAGCACCGACATCGATGCCGCTACGGCCAGTTTGTCGTGCATATTCGCAGAAAATGGCCGACAACGAGCCTGCCGAACAGAGAAGCAGATCCCAGTCGGAGGCGAACAGTTCGTCACGGACACGTTGCCAGGTGTTGAGTTTCGGCACCGACTTATCCGGGCACGTCTCCGTTGCCGCGATCGACCACGTCACAACTGATGCGTCATTGGCGCGAACGAATGACTCGTCGCACAGTCGTGCGGCAAGTGCGTCTGCATTCCCGCTGACGATGGCAAGTCGCTTGCCTTCAAGCAGTTTCCACCAGAGTCCCTGGTCGAGAAGCTTGTAGACAGCGTTGCAGTCAATCTTTCGTTTCAATCGATCGCCATACCGGAAGCCGTCACGTTCAACACCGACTTCGTGAGCCAGGAATGCTGCCTGGGTAAACCGCTCGGCAATATCCCAGCCATGCTGCACCAGCCAATGTGGTGAGTTGCGACATGCCTCATCGAACAGCGGCCACAATTCGTCGCGGTCCTCGCGATGCAGCCCACTCGTGTACGCCAGCTCGTCGAGCCAGTGAAGATCGACATCGGGCAGCTTGGCAAGAGCATCGTAGCACCACCAGGCGATGTCGCCGTCAGACAAGCCCCAGATCGCGGCGGGCTCCGGACCGTTGAGCGTGTCGACGATCCATTGGCAGGCTTCGCGTCCGGTCAGGAACCCGGCCCGGTATTCCCTCATGTCAGCTGTTTCCCACGACTCCGGCCAATGATCCCAGGTCATGATCGGCCGAGTATCGTTCTCCAGATGCTCGCACTCCGCGTCCCAGCAGAGCGTGGCATTGAGTCCGGTTGACTTCAGTCGTTCATAGAACGCCGGGTCGAAGTCAACGTACGGCTGCTGCCTCGCTGTGAACAGCGATTCGCGAAACACATCCGCGCGGAACATCGTGCAACCGAATCCGTTCCCTTCGACCAGCGTCGTTTCTTCGCCGCGCTCTTTGATGATCTGGCGTCCTTCGGTCCAGGCAACGTAGCCCTCATGGAACCGGGAGGGATACGGTCCCGCGACCGAAGCAGTGGTGTGATCGAATCCGTTCAGGAGCAGCGCGGCGGCATCGTTCGGCGGAATGACATCGTCTTCCACGATCCACAGAAATGTCCCGGTGACTTCGCGGGCAGCAAGATTGTAAATGCGAGCCGCCGCCATCCGGACCGCGTCCTGCACTTCCGGCAGGCGACGGTCTGCATCGGCCAGTCCCGGCTCGGCGACTGATTCGGCAAGATACCGCACATCTCGGTAGTCACACTGACTGATCCAGCGACGGACACGGCGACCAAACCGGGCATCCTGACTCGTGTCCAGCAGCACGAGCCGAACCTGATCGTGCGGCCAGGTCTGCTGCTCGAGAAACTGCTGAAACCTTGGCCAGACAGCGGTCCGTCCCGAAAGAGGAACGAAGAGTGTGATGGTCTCATGGGCCAGACCGCGCAGATCGAAGTACGGCCGCTCGGACTGCTTAGCGACGGAGACTCCACCGGCATGGCGGCGGTAACCATATGTCGCCCGTTGTTTTCGTGCCTGCCAGCCCTGTTCGAGAATGCGTCGCCAGACAAGCCAGTCCTCGTGAACGACATGCGGATCAGCTGGAACTTCCAGTGCCCGGCTCATTTCCAGGGCTTCGCGGCGGACGATCGCCCCATTGTGGACATGGTTCAACCGCGACATGTTGTCCGGCGTGATCTCGTCCGGCTGCACCAGCAGCGAGTTCTCATCTCCGAACCGGTCGGCGTCAGAGTAAACGAACCCGATGTCATGCCGGTCGAATGCCAGCAGTCCGGATCGCAGGTAATTGGGCGAGATCCGGTCGTCGGCATCAACAAAACAAATGAACTCCGACTTCGTCGCATTCAGTCCGTCGAGTCGAGCCAACCGCGCATTCCGATGGTCAACTCGAAGGTAATGCACTCCCCAGTCCGACCAGCCGTGTGCGACCTCGGCTGTGTCGTCGTCTGAGGCATCATCGACCACGAGCACTTCGTCCGGTCGGCGACTGGAGAACAGCACACTTCGGAGACACTCATCGAGCCACTTGCCGTAGTTGTGGCAGGTGATGATGACCGCCAGCGACGGTTGTGCTGCAGTCCTTTGCTCCAGCCGAGGCGTCGCTGACCTCTGGCACCAGAGCGTCAGTGCGGTTCCCTGATCCTGAAGAAACTCGACATCCCGCCAGCCGCAGTCCGAAAGCATCCGCAGCAGTTCCGTCCGCTCAGGACGAAATGAGCGTGACCGCAGGCCACCAATCCGATCCGTGGGATTCTCGCTGGTAAATCGTCCCTTGTAGCCGCGATGTTCGGCATCTGAGTCGTCAACGACGTGGGTCCAGAGCAGCATCGCCGGCGCGATCTCTGCGCACTGCCGCAGCAGGTGTGCCGGATCGGAGAGGTGATACAGCAGACCGACGTTGTAGATTACGTCGAACGTCCCCAGCGTCGCCAGGTCGGCCGATTCAACATCCAGTTCCAGGAACGTGGTGTTCGACACCCCAAGTTTCCGCTCGATGTACCGCGCCCGCTGCAAGTGTTCCCGGCGGCCATCAACGGCCACAACGTGACCCACGCGACGGGCCAGTGGAAACGTGCGGCCCCCTTCCATACAGCCCAGTTCAAGAACCCGTCTTGCCAGTGGCATGTGCTCCAGGAAGATACGGATCAGCGTCTCATCGTCACCGACTTCGTAACTGCCACCGATCGTTTCTCCGTTCACACGGAATCGCGTGGTCCAGGGCCCGAGACGTTCGTACTCGGAAGGAACTGCTTCAGTCGAATCTGCGAGAACAACCATAGAGGGAATCCGGTATCCGTCTCAGTGCCACGGGAGGTTCTGAAGTTCCTGTAAGTTGACGATCACTTCCTGCAGCGGCCGGGTCTCGTTCCGGCTGGCCGCCTGTGAGAGTGGGATTGGTTCGACACCGAGAAACTGCTGGGCCTGCTGAATCGTCCCCATCCAGTCATCACACAGCGATTCGTAGGAGACCGGGAGCACATCGTGTTGCGTGAGATGACTCAGCCGCCAGTCGAAGACCGCCTGGTTCCAGTCCCGAAACCAGCGGTACTCTTCGCGGTCAATGTGAATCCTGGGACGGTTGGTGATGTCCTCTTGTGTGCCCCAGCGATTGAGGAAGCTGGCGATCTTCCAGGAGGCGAGCTGGGCCAGCACATTGAGCCGCCGCAGATGGATCACCTTGATCGAGCGATCCTCAGCGAGCGCCCCCCAGGCTGACTCCCATTTTAGCCAGTCCTGCCATCCCCGGTCCGGCTGAAATGCATGGAGGTTGCAGCCAACCGCACGATGTGTGGTTCGGGCCAGACAGGCGCGGAGTCTATCCGCGCCGTCATCCGGCAACACATGCCGCTGGCGGTGGTTGAGGATCTCCCGATCCAAGTGGATGTCGGGATGCTGCCGGAGTGAGGTGTTCAGCAGACTCGACCCCGTCCTCGGCTGGCAGAGAATTACAAACCGGGTCGTCTCGGTGTCCGCTTTGCGGAATGGATTCGACAGACTGATTCGTGCAGTCAACCTCGTGCTCCCGACACGAAGTCAGCTCGCGGGCGAAGCCCCCGCTGTGACGACTTTTTCCAGTAGAACGTGGCCAGTGTTTTGCGAGGCTCGCGACCGGTGTTCCGTGCAACGGCGTGGAACGAGATGTCGCTCGGCTCAAACAGCACCAGCCGGTTGAACCTAGGCGAGATTCGTTTCAGACACTCGCGGCCGTCGGCACTCCACAGTTCAAATGCCCCTCCCCAGTCAAGTTCCCATTGCGAGTTGACGAACAGGATGGCGTTACACGCCCTTTGCCAGCCGGTCAGCGGGTGATGATCACTGTCGAGATGCACACTCAGACTCGCTTCGGGCGGAGACGTGTGCAGCCCGGCACCGTGACAGTTCCAGTCGGCGAACGTGTCGTCCAGCCCCATCAGTTCGCCGATCCGCAGGCAAAGCATGCGTCGGATCAGTTCGGCACAGGCCGGCGGGAACCGCAGCGGGTCTTTCGTGGCCAGCTTGCCACATTCGTACCGATGCCAGAACGGCCAATTGGTGTCCGGCCATTCGACTTCGGCAGCCCGGACCAGTTCCGGTTCGGCCCAGTTGTCGATCACCAAGTGCCGGAACGGAAACTCAAACCGTCCCGACATGGAGACTTCAGGGTCAGCGGTAGTCGTGGACATATTTGTAACGCTCCGGATCAGGGATGACGCCGCCAGCGATCGAGACGATCGACGGGATTGAAGCGAGCTGGTAGCCAGCCGCCAGACAGCGGCGGGAGAGGTCGACGTCGCAGAACTCAAACGGGAATCGGTGACTGAATCCGAACTCCCGCAGGAACTGTGTCCGCGCCGACCACACTCCTCCTTGCACATGGATCTGAGGATCGATGATGTCGGCCGGGACGCTGGCAACGCGGTTGAATTCACAAGGCTGAACATGACCGGCGAGAGCGTTTGATTTGTCGGCGAGCGGTGCGATCAAGTCGGAGAGCCAGGTGGGGTCGTTGATAAGTCCGTGCGAGGCACAGCAGTAGACGAAGTGCCGGCCATGCGCCTGCAGGGCGGCGGTCGTGAGAGCTCCGGCCAGATAGACGTTGTACCCCTGATTCCAGTGAAACCGGACGCGCTGGTCTTCCGCCGCCAGCCGGACCGCCTCCATCGTGGGTGCGGGGGAGTTGTCGACGATCAGGTATTCGCCGGTCAGGTCACAGGCTTCCAGCGAACGGAGCACGTCGCGCACGATGATCCCGGTCCGGCTCCAGTCCGGTTGGTACAGCACGGTGGTGAACGTCACATCGAGCACGGTCAGTCATCCTCCAACTGCGGGTCGTAACTCTCAGGGTCGTAACACTCGGCCAGCCCGTCGTAGGCGACGCAAGCCGACTGATCGAAATCGAACATCCGGCCGGGCCAGGCTTCCGCGCCCCAGCCAGTCGGCTGCCAGACGTCCCGCCACTTTGCGGTGCTGAATGCATCCCGATTGCGGAACCAGAAGAACGTGCCGGCGAAGTGCCAGGGAGACTCGCTCTGGCCATCGGGATAGATGCGTGGCTGTTCGGAATGCTGGCGGCGATGCGTGCCAACCACCGCGTAATCGATCAGCAGTTCGGCGATCCGTTCCCAGTGATCCAGCAGTTCGTGGTACATGGCGTTTCGCCAGTACCGCGAACCAAGCGGATCACCCAGACAGAGCACGTCTTTGGCGACGCCTTTCGCATGGGCATAGAACGTGGCCGCTTTGGGATCGGAATCGACCACACATTCCAGCAGCGGCAGGAAGGTTGCGTTCTCCCGTAGCTCGCGGGAGTTGGGCCGCGTGAGAATCTCGACCTCGTGTGTGCCGAACGCTGCCCGGACTTCGTGCGGCGGAACCAGATCGTCACCGGTGGCCACGGCAATCACCCGACGGCCGTTGAACAGCGTGATCCGCTTGAGTAGCTGGCGGACATTGCGGAGCCAGATGTCATTCGTGGCGAATGGCGTGAGATGATAGATCAGATGCCGCGTCGTGATCTTGGACTTTGGCCTGGCGACGTTGTGCAGATGCCGGCATTCGCAGGTCCAGTCCACCACCCGTCGCCAGTGTCGCGGCAGCTCCATGAAGAACCGCACGTCGTAGTGCGTGTGTCCGGGTGGCAAACAGAAGATGTGGTCTCTGAGAACTTCGGCCCGCGCCACCAGGCAGCCGAATCCACTGCCACGAATGTCGTGGACCTGCGGACGATCGGGAAGTGGCGGAGCCAGCTGATGCACGCCGTTGCAGGCGGGGCCGTTCGGTGCCGCCACACGTTCGCGGGACCAGATCAGATAGCGACCGTCGAATCGGGAGCGATACGGCGCGGAGACTGTGGCCACGTTCTCATTGAATGCCTGCAGCAACCGCTCGAGCACGTCATCAGGCGGAATCACATCGTCTTCGAGGATCCACACGAAGTCCGTTGTGATGTGCTCCCGCATCCGGTTGTAGATACGGCACAGGATCTCGTTGACGGCGAGCAACTGCTGGTCTCGCGGCGCATCGGCCAGACCGGAGGTCGGGACTTCAAGCGAGAACCAGTGGGCATCGTGGTAATCGCAGCGAGCCAGCCAGGTGCGGACCGTCTTGCGGAATCGGGCGGAGCGACTGGTATCGCACAGGACCAGCCGAATCTGATTGTGCGGCCACGTCTGCTGTTCGAGAAACGTCCGCAGTTGCGGCCAGATGTGTTCGCGTCCGGAGAGTGGGACAAATAGCGTGACGATTTCGTGCTCAATTCGCTGACGCTCGAAATACTGCTGCTCGCCGTCGCTACGCAGGAGAATCGGTGTCGCGTGCCGGGCCACCTGCCAGCCAGAGCGGCTGAGATCACGCAGCAGTGCCGGGATCGTCAAACCAGCACGCCACAGCGGAACCAGCGCCGAGCGTTTCACCATCGTCGTCGGTGCGGCGAACCCCGAGCGGGCCAAATTGTCGTGAGTGACGCGATCGGGATAGGTGGTGCGGCCACCGGTTTGCAGAAGTTCGTGGTCGGAGAACGTGGCGGCGATCCGGGGATCGGCCAGCATGTCGAGCGCCGACCGGCACCAGTCCCGCGTCAGCAATGTTTGTGAATCGACCAGCAGCAGATGTTCGCAGCGGGCCTCCAGCGGCGATCCCACGAACCGCACCGGCACGCGGCGGATCGGCTCGGTGATCTTCTTCAATAGTCGTTGAGATCTGCCGACCAGCAGGATCTCGGACGGTGACGGCGACTGCCCCAGCACTGACATCAGCAGTGCATCGAGCGTGGCCGCATTGGGATCGGCAATCACAACGCTGTACGCAGGATGCGCCGGTGCCGGTGCCGGGTCAGCAATCGAGGTCGGTGCTGGCTCAGTGGCGGTCACTTCTCCACGGAGCAGGTGCAGCAGCTCCGTTTTGTGTTGCCGCAGTTGTTCGCGAAGCTCTGCTGACACCCGTCGGCGCGGATGATATGCCAGATCATCGCCACGCGGTTCGAGCGTCACACCGCGACGGGTCAGTTCGGCCAGGAGTTCAGCGACTGGGGACGACATTCGTTACACGCTCCCCCACTGATCCCCGTCGCTCAGGTTGCCAATCCGCACCAGCGCCCACCGCAGGCTGCCGTAGTAGCCATAGCCGTATCCGTAGCCAGAACCGCCGTAGCCGGCACTGGGCGGTTCCTTCCAGAGGATGAACGCGCTGCCGGCAGTGTCTGTTTTCAGGCTGTCGGTCTCGCCATCCTCGATGTCGGCCCAGTCGTGTTCCTCTTCAAGGACGTTGAGCCGCACCGGAGTGACCCCGCTGACGCAGGCCCGACCGATCATTCCGGCACGGAGCGGTTCCTGCAGCACAAGAAACCGGCCCAGATGATCGTCTTCCGTCGGTGTGATGCCGACGACTGCAATCTGATCCTGAAAGCTGAACAGACTCTCGCCGGGCGTGAAGATCGGTCGGTCGACCCCGAGCACATGAAACCGCTCAATGTCATCAGCGGTGCCGTTCTTGACCAGAACAACTCCAGTCTGCGGGAGATCGAGCTGTCGCTGGCGGGCGACGTTCTGGGTCCGGTTCCGAAAGTCCTTCGCGGCATCGATAAACGTGTTGAAGGTCTCGGCCGGGATGCTGAGCCGATCACCACGCTGAACTTTCTTGAAGGGGTCTCCCATGCGTCAGACCCCGATTCCGAGTCCTGCGAAGTTGGTGTATGGATAGACCTGTTCGACGTAGACCGAGAGCGGACGCTTCACGAGCATCTTGGCATCCGGGTCTTCAACATCGGCGTACCGAATCCAGAGATACTCCCAGCCCCGTTTGGCGATGCCGGTCATGCTGCCGACGGTCAGCCCCTGGACGTTCGGGCTGGCGGCGAACCGGTAGGCGATCTCCCAGTCTTCCTGCCCCCGGATCGAACCGGCCGCTCCCAGGAACAGCACCTCTCCGGCCGCGAACCCCCGGAACGGTCCGTTGTTGACCGTTCCGGTCAGATAGAACAGCGCCGCCTTGTAGGCTCCGGTGACCAGCGCGGAGTCGATGTAGTGTGTCTCGGCGAAGTTGTAGACCGGGATCGTGATGTCGACCCCTTCGACCCCATCCTTCGTGACACCAATCCCACCGCGAAAGTTGGGCGGAAACACGCCGGGTGCTGCCCAGACACCGACGGTCCCCAGCGACTGTGTGATGTGCTGCGTTCCGCCACCGGTATCGAACGAGTAAGAAGAGTCACCGGTTTGTGGTGGTTCGAACCGTCCATAGCGGACCGAACCTTCCCAGGCGTTCTCGGCGATCCGTTCGAGATGAGTCGACTGCCGGACCAGCCCCGCATAGATCGCGGGCGTCTGGGCGATCAGCTCGCTATGGGCTTCGATGTCATCCGACGTCCCGACGACGAGGAATCGGCGATCAACGGAGGGCTGTTCCCCCGCCGACTGCTCGCGCGACTCCCATTTCTCGGTGACGGTGACGGACATGTGGCTCCATTACGTGAACTGCAGGCCGCCATGATGCGCTTCATCCAGCAATCGGCGTGTATTGCGGGCGGTTTCTTCGGAGGCACGGGCAGTCCGCTCAGCATGTGAGCCACCGCCAAGCCCCCGGACCGCCATTGCGTTGAACGTCCCACTGACGCTGACTTTGTCGGCGGCCGACTGCAGACCTGATCCCGCAGCAGCGAGCTTCTCTTCCAGTTGCTGCATCAGATCGGCAGGAGCATTGGGGTCGGTCGCGTCACCGGCTTCTGCTTCGGACCGTGTGCGGGAGGCTTCTTCGAGTGCCGCCTGCCATTCGCGACGGGCGGCATCGAGCGCGGTCTGTGAGTCTTGCACCTCCGAAGCAAACTGCTGGGCGTTCCGCTGATGCTCGGCATCGCGCATGCGTTCGAGTTCGGCTAGCGTCCCTGATCGTTCGCTGTCGATCTGTCCCAGTCGGGCGCGTCGTTGCTGTTCGCGGGCGAAGATCTCCTGGTTCCGCTGGGAGTCGGCGGTGTCGTTCTTTCCCGCAACCTCCTCGTTGATCCGAGTGACTTCCGCTTCGGCATTGATTTCCGAATCAAACAGTGACTTCAGCCGGACCCACGCTTTGCGGATGAACCCGACCGCTGTGTTCCAGGTTTTCTTCAGACCGGTGGTGAACAGCGCCCAGGCATCCGCCAGGAAATCGACTGTTTCGGTCCAGCCGCTCTGCAGGCCTGCCCACGCATTGGCCGCGACTTCGGCGGCCCCATAGACCGCCTCGGTCCAGACAGCGACAAAGAACCGCTTCACCTCGACCCACTGCTGGTTGAGGGCGTTGATGCCCTTCTGCCACTCCATTTTGAGCGTCAGCCAGAGAATCCGGGCGGCCAGGCTGAGGTCGCCTGCCGCCAGGGCATCGCCGATCCCGCCGAATGCCCGAATCGCGGTCGAATTCAGGGCGTTGAACTGGGCTCCGAGCCAGTCGAGCGCCTGTCCGCCGAGATCGGAAATATTAATAAGGTATGCGCCGAGTGCTCCGATCCCCGCCAGCACGAGGCCGATCGGAGACAGTAGTGCCCCCAGCAGCGACGCGACAGTTCCGATGACCGTCGCCAGTCCGCCGAACCCGAACGCTACCAGTTGAATTGTTCCCCCGAGTCCAACGAGCGCCACACCAGCCGCCAGGATACCGACGACGATCCCAACGGTGGTCAGGACCACCTGTTTGTTGTCACCGATCCAGACTCCGAGCGCGGAGAGAAACGAGGTCACGCCCCGGACAGCCGCCCGGAGTTCCGTGCCGAAGGCTTCCCCCACGGCAATGGCTACTCCTTCCAGCGCCGACAGCAGGATCGTGACATCTCCCTTGAGCGTATCGAGCTGCGTCCCGGCAATCCGTGAAGCGGTGCCGGACGCGTCACCCAATGCGGTCGTGGCTTCACGAAGCTTGTCGGCTCCTTGCGAGACCAGTTCCGCAGCGCCAGCCGCCTGCCGCGCGGGGAAGATCGTTCCGAGCACACGCAGCTTCTCGCCGGAACCGACGCCGGAGAGGGCCCCTTCCAGATCTGCGAGGATGTCGGCCAACGACCGGACATTGCCGGCTTCATCCGTGATCCGGACTCCGAGTCGTTTGAGTTCTCCTTCTGCCGCTGCTGAGGGGGATGTCAGTGACAGCAGCATTCCGCGCAAGGTCGAACCGGCCATCTCGCCCTGAATACCAGCGTTCGACAGCAGTTGGATTGCCGCCGTGATCTCTTCCAGCGAGATCCCCGCCGACTTCGCCATCGGCCCAACGAACTTGAAGGCGTCGCCGAGCATCGTCAGGTCGGTGTTGGCGGTCGTCATCGCCTTGGCCATCACGTCGACGGCGTTGCCGAGTTCCTCGGCGGACAAGCCCATCCCCGCCATAATCTTCGCGGCGATGTCGGCCGCCTGGCCGATTTCAATTTGCCCGGCCGCCGCCAGATCGAGTGTGGGGCCAATCGCCGCCAGGATCTGATCGACGCTGAACCCCGCCAGCGCGAACGAGCTCATCGCTTCGGCCGCTTGACTGGCGGAGAAGACAGTCGTGGCACCGAGTCGCTTCGCCTCCTGTTCCAGTCGCGTGAACTGCTCCCCCGTTGCACCAGTGAGCGCCTTCACGCGGGCCATCTGCGATTCAAAGTTGGCGAACGTCTGAGCGGAGAGTGCAAACGGCACGGCCGCCAGCGACCCCACCGTGAGCAGCTGACGGCCAAACTGCTGGACCGATCTCCCAAAGGCTTTCAGTTTCGCCTGGGCCCGCCGCAGTCCCCGCACCAGTTTCGAGTCGTCGGCAAACAACTCGACGTAAGCGCGGGCAGCACGAATCGCACCGGCAGCAGGCACATTGGGTTCCTTGTTTCGGTCAGCGGATCAGTGGGAATCGAGCGGACGCCGATCGACGAACACCTGCTTCAGGACATCCACACCCACACGGGGCTTACGCTCATGACGGGAGCGATGTCCCTTCGTGTGCGGATGGAAGTCCTTCGGCCGGGCGGCTCGGGCCTTCTTCGGATCGCGATGGCAGTTGGTGATCAGCGCCAGCAGGGAAGCGGTATGGTTCCAGCGGTCGCGGGAAGCGGCGTCGGCCATCCAGCAGAGTTGCCGAAGCGTCAGCGGGCCGGGGTCGACGCCAATGATGCCGGCGAGTTCGTAGCCGAGCTTCCAGACGTCAATCGGCTGGCTTCGTCGAGCGCCGTTTCGATCGCCTGGTAGAACTCTGGACTCTCCACCGCCTGCAGCGCCCTGTCCAATGTGGCCAGCTGCCGGCGTTCGGCGGCTGTCAGGACTTTCGTCAGCGCCCGTTTGAGCAGCATCCGCTTCCCTTCCGGGAAAAAATCGATGATCGCCTCAATCAGCGCCATCGAGGCTTTGTCGCCGGATTCCTCATCAAGGGCTTCGCCAAACTGTTCGGCGGTGACGTCCTTCTCATCCAACTGCGGCTGCAGAATCGCAACCAGACAGTCGAACAGCACAAACGGGTCACCCGTCAGCTGCTCCATCACGTTGGCCTGGGGATCAACGATCCGGGTCAGGTTGATCCCGGTCAGCGCATTGACCCGCCGCAGCGACGTGTAGTTGATCTCAATCGTCCAGGAGCGTCCCTGGCGGTCAGTGAATGACTTCATGCGAGGTGGTTACTCCAGGTTATGTGGTGGTCATCCACTCGGGAGGATGTTCGGCGTAGGTCGGTTTCGCGGTCACGGAAACGGTGATTGCTTCTTCCAGCGGTTCATTGCGGCTGAAGTTGGTGATGGCCATCGTGGCCCGCAGTCCCTGCGAACCGGCCGTGGCGACGTCACCATCCAGAGCGGCGAACTCGATCGGTGTGTTGTTGAAGAACGCATCCTTGATCGCTGTGAACCCGGCATCGGCCGTGTCCCAAACCATCTCGAACTCGATCGAGCCATCCTTGAGGGTTGCCAGAATCGCTCGCCAGCCGCCGTTGCCACGGGTGCTGGCGTCCGCTTCCCCCGCTTCCACGTTCAGCGTCAGATCCTTGACGTTTTTCATCTCCTGCCAGCTGGGGGTGTCGTAGCTGCTGGAGTTGCGGAACAGTCGCGCGTCGAGTCCAAGCCGGACGCCCATGGTGGTTGCCTCTCAATCAGGTTCGTGAAATGGTCCGTGCTCAGTACTCAGCCGGGACAGCATGTCCGGCGGCGACCAGTGCGTGGTTCAGGTTGACCTCGCCAGCGATCAGTTAGGCCAGGTAGCGGCCATACTTCCCGGTGAGATCCTTTTGCGTGCGGATGGTCAGTTCGCGGTTCTCGCCGGTCAGGTCATCCAAAAGCGATTCGAGATACCGGGTCGCCGCGAGACCCTGAGGACGTTCGGTCCCACGGGTCTCGGGCGCGTTGATCCCGGTCAGCCGGAGCGTGGAGGTGAACGTCACGTGGAACCCGAGTTCGATCTCGGCCTCCACGGTGTCGCCGTCAATCACCCGTGTGATCCGGGCCCGGTACTCGTACATCGCTGATTACCTCCCGGTTACGCCGTCGGAGCCGGCGCAAACGATTCGCCAACCGGGACCGAAGTGCCGGTTCCAACGGTGCCGCTCGGACCGGACGGCCAGCGTCCGAGGACCGGCAGGTGGCTGATCGGGATGCCGTTCGTCAGGACTTCGAGGTCATCCTCAGTCGGCCAGTCATCGAGCGGCGCGACGGTGTCGAGCAGTTCCGTACTGGTGAACCAGGCCGATGGGTTGTAGCCTGCCAGCTGTTCTTCGCTGATCGTGAAGTCCGGTTTGGTCGCATCGGCCAGCGGGATGCGGAACAGTTCCGTGGCCATCAGGCGATAGACCCGCTGGACGTACTGGCCGATCAGTCCCGCGAACGCTTCGCTGATTTCCAGCGGGCGGGCGTTTTCCTGATGCTGCATCGCCTCGGTCAGGCCGATCAGCATCAGGCCCGCGTACTGCTTCAGCCACTGGTTGCGGACCTTGAAATACGGGGTCGGGTAAACCAGGAACTCCTCGGGAGCCGGGAGCGCATGCGCCGTCTCCATGTTGAGGATGTTCGCCGGCACCGCCCGCGACGCCAGGATCGACCGTGCCCGCGTGCAGAGCTTGTGGATGCGGGTCAGCGTGTTGATCGACGGGGGCGTCCGCAGCCGGGCATCGGGATGCCACAGAATCGCCTGCAGATTGCGACCGACGACATCGGTCAGATAGCGGATCGTGTCGTTCTGCGACTTGGTGTCGTTGGAGAAGTTGGGGATCGCGAGGCCGAACCGGCCCCAGTCACCGACATTGTACCAGAGGAAGGCATCGTTACCGGACATGGGCATTCTTTCGTGAAGGTGGAATACAACAGATCAGAACAGGGATTTAGCAGCGGACTACTTCGTCGACTTCACCCCTTTCGCAGCGAGGAACTGATTGATCAGTCCCTTGATCGATTCCAGCGTGGAGACGGAGCCGGGATACTTGCGGGCCATCTCGGCCTCGGCCCAGGCGAACGCTTCAGCAAACGTGTCCCGCTCATACGGAGCAAAGCGGGTCTCAGGGACGATCGCCTGTGGAGGGGGTGGACTGTCGATCGTGACAACTGGCGGGGGAGTCACTTTGGCCGGCGGATCACGCGCCGGTTTCGGACTGCGTCGGCGACGGAGCGTGCGCCACAGTGCGAGTCCACCCAGAATCAGTCCACCGGCTCCCCCGGTCATGCCGCCCACACCGAGCCAGGTGGCGATCGAGACTCCCGTTTGCACAAGTCCACTCAGCCGATCGAGCCGGTCGGCGACATCAGCGGAACTGGCGACTGATGGTTCATTGGGAACGGTCGGTGCCAGAGGTTCCGTCGCCAGCGGATCAGTGACAGGTTGTTCAACTGTGGCGGGCGGTTCTGCAGCCACGTCGGTTTGGAGAGGGACTGATTCAACAGGCTCAGGCACCACTTCCCGCTGCGGAGGCGGCCGAGCGGCAATCTCCTGCTGAATGCCCAACCGCACCAGCAGATCATCCGCTCCCTGGTAGCCGGTGACGCGGACGCCACCGGGAACAATGAATGTCGGCACTTCCGTCACACCGAACCGGCTGGTCAGATCGACCTGCTTGTCGGCATCGACAAACTCGACGGTGAACCGCGACTCCAGTTGCTGCCGAAACGCCGCTTTGTTCGCATAGTCGTTCTTGAACTCCCGGCAAGGACCGCAGGTCATGGAACCGAACACATACAATGTCGGTCGGCCATCGTTTGTGGGACGTTCCCGCTCCAACTGTTGTCGGACAGTCGCATATGCCTGGCGGACCGCAGCCGATGAGATGAATACGCTCGTCGCGCAGTCAGTACTGTTGAGCAGACCACAGACTTCCGCTTTCGCATTCAGCAGCGGGCCGCCACTCCAGCCGGGTCCGGTGACGAACCCGACCACGTTACCGTTGAACGATCCACCGCCGTAATCGAACGTACTCCACCGCAGCAGCGGGCCGCTGTTCCAGCGGAGTTCGCGACGACCGTTGACCTGCGGGTAGCCGTAGGACCAAAGCCGTTCGCCGATCTGTGGCGGACTCGCGGAGACCGGGAGATACGGATAGCCATCCCCTTCACAGTCATAGACCACTGGACCTTCGGCGTCGCGACTGACATACACACGTTGCGCCGTGACCGTCCTGTCCTTGAACCGGACTGTGACCGTCGTTGGCAACTCACAGTGCTTCGCGGTCAGCACCAGGCCGGCAGGATCCACACAGACTCCGCTGCAGCCTTCGACCATGACCACCGCTTCATCGACCGCATCCGCGAAGGCCTTGTTGCTGCAGGTCAGCGCCAGCAGTAGGACCAGTACATCACGGGACCGACTGGCGAGCAGCGCGCCCAGCAGCGTGCGGCAGAGCGCCGTGCCGTACAGAACAGCAGAGAGAGCAAGGAGCAGGAACAACAGCAGCCTCCGGGTGAGCGGAATCAGAACACGCGAGCCGATCAACCGGGCTCACGGAAAGACGCCTGGCGTGCGTCGCGGCAGCGCGGGGAACTCCCGGTGGAACTGGAACGTCCCCTGACGGACCAGTTCCCGCAGCAGGCAAGCCGGGTTGAATCGAGTCGGGTTCGAGCGGTTCATCCGACCCAGCCGCATGCAGACGGCCGCGACCAGTTCCGAGCAGAACAGTTCATTCAGATCCGCCTGCGGCAGCAGTCGGGTTCGTTTGAACAGCCGGGTGCCGGAGACCAGGGCTCCGCCGAGGTCATAGGTCACCCGCTGACCAATGAAGTGCCGGACGAGGATCGTCGTCAGCAGTTCCGACTCGGACTGGGAGAGTTTTTCGATGGGGGAGAGGCGATAGAGATCGACGTGCCCACCGGTGGTGATGTAATCCCGGATACGGTCTTCCGGCAGATGGGCCTGGCAGCCGTCCACCTGATAACCCAGGATCGCGCAGGGGTGCTTGCACAGCGTGGTCGATTCAATCCAGACCATACTGCCGTGGAATTCACACAGCACCGCCACATGCGACGGGCCGATCTTCAGTCGCGGCGGGGCCAGGAAGGACGCGGTGCCGTAACTGATCGCTTTCGCTGTGAACCCGGTGCCGTAGCAGGCCGCGATGTCGAGTGGCTGAAAGTTGATCTCGGTCATTCGGCCCCCCGCAGTCGGTCGAACAACTCATCATGCCGTGCAAGTCGGCGACGGATGTCCTCCAGTTCCGCCGACCGAAGTTGCGCGTTGGCCCGCACCTCAGCTTTGATGGCGCTCACGTCAGAACTCATCTGCCAGGCCCACAGCACAGCGCCGACGAAAATCACCGAGACCGTGAAACTGAGGAACGAGACGAACCACTTCGGGATGACGACATACCCGTTGCCGTTCATCCCCAGCGCATGGAGCGGTTCAGAATTGGAAGGCGATGCAGCCATGAGACTCCTGATCAGCGAACAGAATCCCGCCACAGGGCGGGGACTTTGGGAAGTTCCTGGCGGAACGCGGGTCCCATGTAGGGGCGTTCCTCGATCGCCACACGCACCGTCTGGCCGTCGGAGGTTTCGACCATTGCTTGCCCGCCGTACTCCAGCGTGGCGGGCGCGTCGCTCCCGGTACTCAGCCGAGTGGGGCCGATCACGACCGAGCGGCGGTCGGGATCGAACAGGAAATAGATGTGCCGTTTGAGCAGCCCGGTCTGATTCGTGGGCGACTCTTCGGGCTGGGACGGACGTTTGCGGCGGCGAATTCGCTGCTTCGCATCCTGCCGGACATACGCTCCGAACCGGGACAGCACACGCCGTTCAGCCCGGCTGACTTTCGACAGGACTTTCTGCCGGTCGAAGAACAGCCGCTTCGCCTGCGAGAGGCGGACTCCGATGACCGGCATCGGTTACTCAATCACTCGAAACGTCAGCGTGACCACACTGGTGAATGTCCGCAGCTGGTCGATGTGGTCCGGCGCAT
>JAPOLP010001151.1 GCA_029977045.1 Planctomycetota bacterium | reverse complement strand
ATGTCGTACGTGTCGCCGTCGACGGGCACGCAGCCGCGAAGTACGTCGAACGAGACGTTCTGCTCTTTGAGATAGCGGTCGTCGGTGCAGATGATCGCGGCGAGCTGGGCTCCGGCTGAGTGCCCTCCGACATAGATGCGATTCGGGTCACCGCCGTACTTTGCGATGTTGCGATGCACCCAGCCGAACGAAGCCGCGACGTCTCGAATGAGAACGTCCATCGTGACTTCGGGCAGCAGGCGGTAGTTCGTCGAGACGAACACGAAGCCGCGTTCGGTCAGCACTTTCGGCTTCAGAGCGACGTCGCTCTTGTTACCGGCCTGCCAGCCGCCGCCGTGAATCCAGAACATCACAGGAAGCTTCTGATCGGTGGTCGTCTCCGGCGTGTAGATATCCAGCAGGTGGCGTTCGTTTCCGCCGTCGAGGTACGGAACGTTGGCCGTCAGCTTCTGAGCGGACGCAGCGGCAGGCAGCAGGATGATCGACAGCAGGACGGCGATGGCAGGTCTGGCGTTCATGGGTGGTCCTCGGAATTGAGTGGCCAGTGGAAACCGGCCCAACGGGGAGACTCGACGCGCGACAGCCTACAAACCAGACCGTAAAAGAGGTATCCCGCCCCCGCCTCTGCCACTTTGCCGGTCTTGCGGCATTGAGCATCCAGCCAACGAAAGGACACACGATGAACCGACTGACGCTGACACTGCTGGCTGCCTTCGCGGTAATCGCACTCACCGATGCTCGCGCGGCGGAGAAGCCGCTTAAGGTCTACATCCTTGTCGGGCAGTCGAACATGCAGGGCCACGCTCAGGTGCGGACGTTCGAGCACCTGGCGATGTCGCCACGTTCCGCTGCGATGCTTAAGGATCTGCAGACCGCAGATAGCACGCCTCGCGTCTGTGAGCACGTCTGGATCTCGTCAATCGGCAACGACGGGACCGAGAACGAGAAACACGGCCAACTGACAGTCGGCTACGGAGCGGCGGGCGGCAACGAGTCGAAGATCGGTCCTGAGCTGACCTTCGGGATCACAATGCAGAAGCTGGTTGACCAGCCGATTCTGCTCATCAAAACCGCGTGGGGCGGCAAGTCGATTAACACGGACTTCCGACCGCCGAGCGCCGGCCCGTACGAATTCAACGAGCAGCAGCTTGAGAACTTTAAAAAGCAGAGCGTCAATGTTGACGAAGCCCGACGGCAGAAGGCCGAAGCGACGGGACATTATTACCGCCTGATGCTGGCTCACGTCAGAAAGGTGCTGAGCGACCCGAAACGTGTCTGCCCGGATTATGACGAGCAGGCTGGTTACGAACTCGCCGGGTTCGTCTGGTTCCAGGGCTGGAACGACATGGTCGACCAGGGAACTTATCCGACACGCGACCAGCCCGGCGGCTACGACAAGTACAGCGAAGTGATGGCCCACTTCATTCGCGACGTGCGGCGCGACCTGCAGGCTCCGAAACTGCCCTTCGTGATTGGCGTGCTGGGTGTCGGCGGGCCGGTCGAGAAGTACGGCCCGGAAGAGCAGCGATACCGCTCAGTTCACAGTGAGTTCCGCAAGGCGATGGCCGCTCCGGCGTCGATGCCCGAGTTCAAAGGCAACGTTGCTGCCGTGCTGACGGAAAACTACTGGGACCCGCAGTTGTCCGAACTGGCGACGCGCTGGGGCAAAGTGCAGGGCCGCAGCCGCGAGCTGAGCCGCAACAAGGACCTCAGTCGCGAGGAACGCGAGAAGCAGCTCGAGGCCTTCAAGGGCGAGCTGTTCACGCCCGAGGAGCTGGACATCTACCAGAAGGGGACGTCCAACGCGGCATACCACTATCTCGGTTCTGCCTGGATTCTCGGCCAGATTGGAAAGGCGTTTGCCGAGGCCGTTTACGAACTGTGACCGCGAGGTGTCGTTGTCCTCTTGCGGCAAGTCCGGGTTTATTCCCGACGGTCTGACTGGCGGCGAT